>JBEANW010000396.1:0-7917 GCA_041165225.1 Cyanobacteriota bacterium
CCAGATCTTCAAAATGTCCCTTACTATTTCCTCTGTCTTCACTCATCAGGCGATCGCCAAGATTAACCCCAGCACTTTGTAGCAAGGATGCCGTCAAGGAAGTTCCTGAGCGATGCATCCCCGTAATAATCATCACCGAGGGGGTAGATAAACTGGGAGTCATTTTGATTACTAAAGACTAAAAACCTTATTTATTATTAACTTGAGTGGTTCGAGAGGCAGCAATGTGGTTCGGATCAACACAAGTAAGATATTGATCCACAACATCTTGGGCTTGACCAATCATTTTGACTCGTCCCTGTTCCATCCAAATAACTTTATGACAATTCTCACAAATCATTTCCATGGAATGAGAAACTAGCAAAATGGTGACATCATCTCGCCAAAACTCGTTCATTCTTTGGCTACACTTGTTTTGAAAGCTAAAATCCCCGACGGATAATACTTCGTCTAGAATCAGAATATTAGGACTGACATCAGTGGCGATCGCAAACCCTAAACGGGCAGTCATCCCAGAAGATAGACCCTTAACAGGAATTAAAGCGTAGGTTTCCAACTCGGCAAAGGCTAAAATGTCTTTGGCTCTGGACTTCATCTCTAATTGAGAATAGCCCAGCATCACCCCATAAAGAATAATATTGTCGATCACCGCTAATTCAGAATCAAACCCTGCTCCCAGTTCAATCAGTGGGGCAATTTTACCCTTGACCCTGACTGTCCCAGAGGTGGGTTGCAAAATCCCTGAAATCAGCTTGAGCATGGTGGATTTACCCGAACCATTGGCTCCAATAATTCCCACCTTCTCACCGCAATTAATCGTTAGATCAATATTATCAATCACCATTTTTTTGGCGGGGCGACGATATTGACCGTTAAAAAAAGAGAGGATTGTTTTTTTGAGATCGTAAGAAAATTCCTCCTGAGTTCTACGCCACAGAGAAACCCCATCTAATCTAATTGATTCTTGCATGATTAATTTACCTACAATAAATCCATAAACTGCGATCGCCAGCGAGAAAATGCCACTATTCCCACAGTTATCAAAATTAAACCACTAGCCAGACTATGGGTAATTAAGAACAGATCAGGAGGGTTTCCTGATAGTACAATCTGCCGAATACTTTCAATAATTGGCAGAATAGGGTTGAAAATCAAGAATTTTTGGACGGCATCTGGAACAATCTCCGCAGGATAAAAAATAGGAGAACCCATCATCAAGACAAAGGTAAATAACTCATAAAAATAGGGCAGATCGCGGAAGAAAACAAATAGCCCACTCATCAATAAACCAACCCCACCACAGACCAAAATCAAAGCGATGAAGGGCAAAAACAAGGCGATCGCATTAACCAGACTATGGGAAATAATTAGAGTGACAATGATTAGTAGAGGAAAAGTACCTAATAAAAGCTGAAATACATTTGCGCCAATCGCTGCCAGGGGAAATATCGCCAAAGGGAGCCGAATTCTATTCACCATACTGCCATTTTCGACGACGCTATTTAAAGCCATCAAGGTTGAGGCAGAAAAAAAATTGACTACCACCAAACCTGTAAAAGCAGCTAATACATAATTTAGATTAGAGTTACCGTAGTATTTGGCAAAGGCTGCGCCAAAGATGGCGGTATACAGCCCTGTCATCGCTAAAGGATTCAGTAATGACCAGTAGATGCCCAAAAAAGAACCACGATACCTCCGTTTAAGGCTGCGTCTAATCAATACCACCAGTAGCTCTCGATACCAAGACAAATTACTAAAATTACTATTTTGTTGCCGATTAAAAAAAGATCTCACCATGTATTAACTGCTATAGCTGTCTCGTATGGAGTGTATTCCTTAATCTGTCCCATGACAATAAGATTAGCTATTTTCTTCAATTAACCCTCTAGGTCTAAAACCGCTTCTAATTAAGCTTATAGCTTATAGCTTATAGCTTATAGCTCCAGAAGAAGCCTTTACTCTGGAAGCTGATACTGGGCAACAATCTTTTTGGCATATTCGGGGACATGCTGTTCTAGTTTCTGGGGATAGTTGCGTTTTAAATGGAGATAGTTACGGGTAAAGTGAGAATCAATGGAAAACCGCGCATACTCTAGTCCTTTCGGCCCAATTTGTTCGATCACCACCCCCATCAGCTTGGCAGCCCACATGGGAAGAGTTACCCCTTTATCATAAGCAGGAATACTCTGTTGTACTGCCTGATGGCGATCGCCTTGGGACATTACAGGTTGAGTGTCTAGCTGACCTCTGACTAGATCTAGCATTTCTTTCCCTGTGTCATTTCGCACCACGATCCATTGCCAGCCAAAGGGCGCACCCATATAGCCCACTACCAAGTCTGCTAGGGAATTAACATAGTCAAAACAACTCATGCAGGAAGGAGCAAAGACATCCTTAAGCTGATTGGTTTTTAAGCCAAAGAAAGGGACTTTTTCGATCGAACCATCTTCATGTTTGAAGTGAATCCGAAAATCTTGCATGAATTCATAATGCACCACGGTTTCAGGAGATCTACTAGTGGTGTCCAGAAATTTTTGCAGACCCTCCCGACTAACGTTGTCCACACAGGGAGTGCCTAATACATAAAGCTTTTCTAAGCCCAGTTCTTGCTCCACTGCTCGCAGGGCTTGAATTTGACAACCCACCCCAATTACCAAGAGGCGTTTCATTCCTGAGCGCTCAATCTCTTCCAAGACATTGAGATTAGGGGAAAGAGTCGGCTTATTAACCTTGGCTGCCAAAATCTCTTCCCTGGTGCGAGCAATCACAGGAAACGGTTGAAAGCGATCTTCAGCGGTGTTTTGCACACAGACAACCCCTTCCACCAGCCCCTGTTCTAGCATTTCACAAGCGATCGCACTGACAATTCCCGTCCATTGCGCTCCCTCAATTGGCTGCTGTTTGCGGGCTGCCATCATTTCTTGGCTAACTCCAAAATACAGGTCGTCTTCCTTGGCTAAGTCGCGACTTCGCCCGTGAGCCACTGTTTCGAGTTCAGCAATTTGTTGATTCAGAAAAGCACAGGCATCTTTAACATAATGAACGTAGTAAGTATCACACAACCCACACTCACTACAGAGTTCCTTGGCTGGGCGACGACTACCAGGTTTTAATGCTTTAGCTTTATTGTGGGGAGAAACAGTCATATAAGTAGGTTGGTGTAATTAACTGGAGTTAGGGGGAAGGGAGTAGGGAGTGGGGAGTGGGGAGTAGGGGGAGTAGCTACTTAGCCAGAATATTTATTAGGCAATATGTCAGATTAAAACAATAGCGATTAACAGTACAACTGTTACAAAGTTTTGTAATAAAAATTCCTGATTTGAAACTTTGCTTCCCCTTTCCCCAATCTTCATAATTCAATGGCCGCATAACGTCAGTTAATAACACTCCCTCATTGAATGCCCCAGCAAGTCAGTAAAAAAGCATACTCAAAAGCAGTTTCTTTAAGTTGTTCGTAACGTCCCGATGCTCCGCCATGTCCTGCATCCATGTTGGTTTTGAGCAATAGTAGATTATTGTCGGCTTTGAGAGCGCGCAATTTTGCCGTCCATTTAGCTGGTTCCCAGTAAGCAACGCGAGGATCGTTCAAACCAGCAGTGATTAATAGCTGAGGATAGTTTTGGGCGGTAACGTTATCGTAAGGGGAATAAGATTTCATGTAGTCATAGTCAGTTTTTTCTTGAGGATTGCCCCATTCTTCCCATTCAATAACTGTCAGGGGGAGAGATGGATCGAGAATGGTTGTCACCACATCCACAAAAGGAACATCGGCGATCGCCATTTTAAATAAATCGGGACGCAGATTCAGCACCGCACCCATTAACAAGCCCCCTGCACTACCGCCATTGATGGCAAGATGTTGGGGAGTAGTCCATTGTGATTGAATTAAATGTTCGGCACAAGCGATAAAATCAGTAAACGTGTTTTTCTTCTGTAATAATTTGCCCTCTTCGTACCATTTGCGTCCTTTTTCCGAACCACCTCGAATATGGGCGATCGCCAAGACAACACCGCGATCAAGTAAAGACAGACGAATTGAAGAGAAGTAAACGGGATAATTGGCACCGTAGGAACCGTAAGCAGTTAGGAAACAAGGATTTGTACTATCTTTGGCGATTCCTTGTTTGTAAACTAAAGAAATAGGGATAGCAGTTCCATCAGAGGCTGTGGCATAGACTCTTTCGCTTGTATACTGGTTGCGATCGTAGCCTCCTAATACGGGAGTTTCTTTTTTTAGTTCTCTCTCTTTTGTATCTAAGTTGTAGTCAAAGATAGAGCTGGGAGTTGTTAAAGAAGTATAGCTAAAGCGAAAAATATTGGTATTGAATTCTGAATTACCCCCATCACCTGCTGAATAAATCGGTTCGGGAAAAGATATGTAGTGTTCTTCCCCTGTAGAAAATTTATGTATTCTAAGTTTTGGAACTCCTTCTTCTTGTTCGTAGATAATTAAGTGGTCGCTAAAAGCACTAACCCCTAAAAGATAAATCTCTTCTCGGTGAGGTATTATCGTCTGCCAATTTTCCTTACTAATATTATTAACGGGGGTTTTCATTAATTTAAAATTAATTGCCCCTTCGTTCGTGGTGATGTAAAAATATTCACCGTGATGGGTTAGAGAATATTCAATTCCAGTCGATCGCGGTTGGAAAATCTGGAAAGAATCTGTCGGGCAATTGGCATCGAGACAATATACTTCGGATGTCACCATACTGCCTAAACTGAGAATGAGATAGGCATCGCTCCTGGTTTTCCCCACTGATAGAAAATAAGCTTCGTCAGTTTCTTGATACACCAGTACGTCATTGGTAACAGTATCTGTTAAGTCATGACGAAATAAGCGATCGCTTCGATTGGCACTATCAACTTTGGTATAAAATACAGTCTGGTTATCATTTGCCCACACAAAAGAATAATAAGTGTCGGGAATACTTTCGGTATAAATTTCTCTGGTACTTAAATTGAGAAAATAGAGGGTATATTTTTCTGCTCCAGTAGTGTCGATGGAGTAGGCTAAAATTTGATGATTGGGACTGACGGAAAGGACTCCCAAAGCAAAATAATCATGTCCTGTGGCGAGTTGATTTTGGTCGAGTAAGATCTCTTCTGGCGCATCCAAACTACCTTGTTTACGGCAAAAAATCGAATAATCTTTACCTGCTTCTGTTCGACTGTAGTAATAATAATTATCCTTGCGCTCAGGAACAGAGAGATCGGTTTCTTGGATGCGAGATAGCATTTCTTGGTAGAGATCCCCTTGCAATGACTCTGTAGGTTTCATCATTGCCTCTGTATATTGATTTTCCGCCGACAGATAAGCAATGACTTCAGGATTTTCGCGATTTCTTAACCAGTGGTAATTATCTAGCCGCTCATCTCCATGAATCAAGTGAGTATGAGGCTGTTTTAGGGCGATGGGAGGAGAAAGTTGCTTTTGCTCAGTCATTTGATAGAGTTGTAAATTTTATAAGCTCAAAACGATTAGTGCTATCTTATCTCAATAGCAAATGTTGGTAGTAGATGTCTTTCTAGAAGAAGATGGACATGCATTACCCATTACCCATTACCCATTACTCACCTCCCTAACAAATCCCTAGTTTCCTGAGCCGCATTTTCCATCGCTGTGGCTGGAGCCATGTTGCCCGTAATGGCAGCACTGAGATAACGCTGAAGAATATCCGAGGCTTGAGCATATTGAGCAATGGGGGGACGCAAGGCAGAACTTTGAACTACATCTAGTAGTTGAGGATAATAGTCGTATTTAGCGACAATTTCAGGGTCATTAAATAAAGCTACACGACTAGGGAGAAAACCGGTTTCCAGAACAAATTCTCGCTGAGACTCTTCACTACTAAGAAATTCCAATACCTGCCAAGCTGCGTCAGGGTGTTTAGTTGTGGTTGAAATTCCTAATCCCCAACCGCCAAGAGTTGCACCACTCTTTTTACCTACCCCATGAACCATCGGCTGAATCTGATATTTACCTGCGATCGCAGAATCCTCTGCCAGACTATAGACATAGGGCCAATTTCTTAAAAAAGCAACTTTCCCATTTTGAAACAGGAGACGGGTTTCTTCTTCGGCATAGGTTGTGACTCCAGGGGGCGAAACTTTTTGAGCGATCGCAGTCCGTAAAAAATCTACAGAGGCGATCGCTTCTGGCTGATCTAAACCCACTTCTAAAGTGTCTGGATTAACCCAATAAGCCCCATTGCCCTGCAAGATCTCCACAAACATGGCTGCTAAACCTTCGTATTGTTTACCCTGCCAAACATAGCCCCATTCCGCTAATCCCTGACGTTGGAGATCCTGAGAGATAGTTAGTAATTCTGCAAAAGTTTCTGGCGGTTGATATCCTGCTTGCTCTAACAAATCTTGACGATAATAAAGCATTCCCGCATCAGAACGAAAAGGCAGACGGTAGAGCTTGTCTTGGTACTTTCCCCCTGCAAGATCCCCTGGTAGGTACTGCTGTGCTGCTTCGGTCGTCAGGCGATCGCTGATATTCCGCAACCATCCCGCTGCGGCAAATTTGGGAGTCCAAACAATATCCATGTAAACCAGATCATAAGGAGAATTACCCAGTAAAAAAGAAGATGTATATAAATCTTCTACCTGGTTGCTATCACTGGGAGCTTCAATAATCTTAAATTTGATTTTGGGATGCTGTTGATTAAATTTTTCCACTAGAGGCTGAAGCTGTAGCGCTTCGTCAGCTCGAATCAAAGTGGTAATAGAGATAGGCTGCTGTGTCCAGACAGGAAGTATCCCCAATCCCAAAGCTAAGATAAAAGCCAGGAAAACAATTAACCAGCGATCGCTCTTAGGTAAGATCAAGGGATGGTAATTAAATTTGAATTTAAAATTAAAGACAAACATTAATTTAATTAGATTATTTAGATTATTTGCTGGTGATTATTCCATTTCGCCACAAAGTTGCGTAATTTCTTCCGTGGTAATCGACTGGGTATCGCCAGCAAAAGCATTGTCAGGAGTTAGAAACAACATACAGTGACATTTTTTCTCTTCTCGCATCGGCACACAAGGGCAATTCCAATAAGCTTTTTTAACTTCTGCGGCTTTATCTTGATAGTGGCGACAGGGACAAAGAGGAGAACCTAGTTCTTGCTTATGTTCTGCCAATCCTTTAATTACCGCAGCGGTAACTGATAAATTGCTGCAAAAGTAAGTATCTGTGCGTTGGGCATACTTTTCGGCAAATTTTCTCATGGATTCTAAGGTTTTGTCGGAATTTTGACCTGTAGTTGGTTTTGCCGTCGTCATAATCTGATCAAGATGAAATTAGTGATTTTATTATAAGTTTTTGCAGGATAATCCCATATGAGTGGGAATAATATAATGAGATGTTTCAATATATAGTATTTGATTGAGTATGATTGCCCTAATCTTCCTCTAAAATAGATCGGTGATTAATGCGCTAGTGACTACACAATCATCATTTTGTTCAGCTAACCTTAGTTATGGTTTGGTTCAAAAAATAATTCAAGATGCTTATGAATATTCTGTAAAACCTAATTAACTGTAATTCTAGTGTTTCTTTGAGAAGCTAGTCCGCGACCCAATATTTGAAGAAGTTACTAAATATCTAAATTATGAATTCATCTAGCAGTGGCAACAGTAATCATCCATCAGATAGTAATGTAGCTTCCCCTACAGCAACTAGCAGTTCTGTTCAGCCCAAAATTCGCATCCTGATCGTAGATGATCAGAAAATGATTAGGGAAGGATTAAAAGCTCTCATCAAAACAGAAAGTGATCTTGAGATAGTTGGGATAGCAGAAAATGGAGAACACGCTATCAATCAGGTGGAATCTCTAAATCCCGAAGTAGTCCTGATGGACATGGAAATGCCTGGGATGAACGGGATGGATGCGACCAAGATCATTTGTCAAAAGT
>JBEANW010000397.1:0-3149 GCA_041165225.1 Cyanobacteriota bacterium
AAGTGTGGAATTCCATATCGAAAGAGTTATCAGACGCGACATACTTTTATCACTATGTGTGTTGAAGCGCATTTTAACAGTACTGCAATTGGAAGATGGACAGGAACATCTGGCAAAATGATTGATAAGCATTATGGAGCTACTAACTTTGCTAATATTGAACCACCAAGTCTTCTATAGGTTATCTACTTCTCTCTCTTGGTTAAAAAAACTGTGATGATACAATAGAACTTTAGATATATGGAGTACCTGAGTTATGGATATTCGAGAACTCACAAAAAAAATCAAAGAGTCAGCATCTCAAATGACTCGTGAGGAAAAAATACAACTGCTCAAAGATGCCAAAATCATTGATGAATCTGGTTACTACTGTGAAGAATTCTTTTCAGCAGAAACAGTTGCTAAAGACAGAGCAAACGGCAAACCACTAGTTATTTAATTAATGTATTCGGCAAAACCGAGTTTTGTTTATGGTTTTCACGGAATAGATAGAGATGCTGCTATCCGTATTTTGAATCAAGAAGATAATTTTCGTCATAGCAACAATTCCTATGACTGGCTGGGTAATGGAATTTACTTTTGGGAAAATAACTATCAAAGAGCTATTCAGTATGCTTTAGAAGATAGTAGAAGAGCCAATTCAACGATAAAAACTCCTTTTGTTTTAGGTGCTGTTCTGGATTTAGGAAATTGTCTCGATCTGTTAGACCAAAAGTATATTGACTTTTTGTCGATTTCTTTTGAATTTTTCAAAGAAACTCTAGATGAGGAAGGAAAACCCCTTCCTAAAAACTCATCTTTTGGCAAATCGGATTTTGATTTCAAAAAAAGAGAATTAGACTGCGCTGTAATTCGTTTTACTCATCAACTAGCAGAGAAAAAAGGTACATATTTTGATTCTGTTCGAGCAGCCTTTTTAGAAGGAGAGCCTTTATATCCAGGATCGATGTTCAGAAAACAAAATCATATTCAAATAGCAGTGATTAATCCCAACTGTATCAAGGGAATATTTCTACCAAGAGAGGAAGTACCCTTCCCCTCCGATAATTTCCCTAATTAAAGATGTCCTCTAAAAGATTCGAGGTAAACTCTTTTAAAGAGCGAATCATCCCAGAAGACTTATCAAACAAAACTTCTGCTGTCCCAGTATCCCCATGTCTAGCTTTAGCCAAAATCAATTCTAGAACTCCTGGTTGAGAAGTATTAGCATCGTAATATTCATCCCGATAGGCAAAGATAATATTATCTGCCACCATTTCCAAAATTCCCGACTGAGAAAGATCCGACATCATCGGACGTTTATTTTGCCTGCCTTCAACACCTCTGTTGACTTGGGATAGAGCCAAAATTGGTACATCTAATTCTCCTGCTAGCTGACGTAAACCTCTACTGACATCGCCAAGTTCATAGCTACGATTCCCGCCATTATCGCATGCCATCATTTGTAAATAATCAACGATGACTAAACCGAGTCTCCCTTCTTTTGCTTGAATCCGACGAGCAGCAGAAGCGATTCCCGATACACTAATTCCTCGATTCTCGTTCATGTAAAGAGGCAAATTCGTAGCCTCCTCAAGAATTTTCGCCAAAGTTTCCAGTTCTTTGTCGTTAGGAGAAACTTCATCAGTACGATATTTACGAAGGCGATCGCAATTGATGGTCGTTAAATCTAAATGTTGAAAGCAATCAAAACGGCTCATCAAACTCCAAAGTCGATATTCCATATTTTTTTTACTCATTTCCAAAGAAAAAATAGCCACAGGTAACTTGTGTTGAATTATCTGTTGCAAAGCAAGATAAAGTGCGATCGCACTTTTGCCCATTGACGGTCTAGCAGCCAAAATAGTTAATGTTCCTGGCTCAAGTCCGATAATTAGTCGATCTAATTCTTGAATACCTGTGGGATAAATCGGATCATTTGATTCAAGCGCCTTAAAAGCAGAAATAGCAATCTCGCTATTGTGTTCTGTCTCCGACTTTATCCTTTGCTGAGTAACACTAAATATTTCTTGCTCCGAATCATTCAAGAGCTTGTCTAGTTCCAGGGTAGAATCGTAGCCCAAATCAACGATTTTATGTCCAACTTCAATTACTCTTCGCCGATGAAATTTATCCATCACCAAATCGACATAGCGATCTATGTTTACCGCTGAAACAGTTCGGTTGAGTAATTGAGCTAATTTGGCTGTGCCACCTACTTTGTCCAATCTATCGCGATCTTCTAGATATGTACTAACAGCCATAAAGTCGGTAGGACTGTTCTGATAATAAAGCTTCAACATAGTTTGATAAATTTCTTGGTGAGCCGAAACGTAGAAAGCACTGGCAGTTAACGAAGACTCAACGCGAGCAATCGCTTGTGGATCGAATAAGATTCCGCCTAAAATCGCTTCTTCTGCTTCAATATTAGCTGGAGGTAAATTGGGTTCTTTCATCTCTTACCTCCTTGAATTGCTCGATCTGCGAAGTAGTTATTCGTTCTCAATTCGCGCAGTTTTTCTTTTCCTTCAGCGACATATCTTCCCAAAGTTTTAGGAGTTGACTTGTGCGCTCCTTGACTTTCGAGTTCCTCGATACTCTTAATCTGGTATTTGGGATTATTCAACAGCGACTCTAACTTGTTTTCCTCTTTACATTTGCCATGCTCAATCTTTTCGCATTTGGATTTTTGTTGTTTTAAAGATTCCTGATACTTGGCGATCGCTTTTTGTCTTTCTTGATCGGGAACGGAACTGGAATCAGAGTTGGATTTACGAGCTTTTGTTTCTGACTGGTATTTGTCGAAATAGACTTCCCAGCGATTTTGCCCAGCTTTGGTTTGACTGGCTAACCAAGCTTCTAAGTCGTTTATTGGTTCCCGAAAGCTTTCAATCTTCTTTTGCACAAACTTTAAATAATTTTCTCTCTCTTCTTCTGAGAGAGTCTTTTTAAAGTCTAAATAAGTCTTAGAGATCTTAGAGATTTGAAACTCATGCCCTGTATTCGTTTCGGACGACGATGGCGACACTGTTGACACTTCAGCGATATGAGTGTCGTCTGAGCGATCCTGATATCTTTCAAATGATCTCGGTGTCGTCAAGGCAATCTCATTGTCGTCAGATAATTTTGGTGTTGCTACCTTAAATTCATCATCAATTTTGAAAGAATGA
>JBEANW010000398.1:0-4687 GCA_041165225.1 Cyanobacteriota bacterium
TCGCCAAATCCCAAGACATTAGAGTCTTCCAGTAATAGCTGACGACTTTGATCGCCTACGGTAACTGCTTGATAATTGTTAAAGCCCAATGCTGTCTTGAAGCGATTCGCTTCTTCTACTTCTATTTCAAGTAAGCTCTCGCCTGGATTAAGGCCTTGGGATAATTCGGCAGAAATATTAGCAATGAGGGGATTTAACTGTAATATTTGTAGCGCATTGAGCAATTTGGCACGATTCACTGGAGGTTGTGTGGCAGCTTCGATTCGTCCACGGATATACTCAGGATGCAAGTGCTTCAGTCCATAAATTTTAATGTTTTCGATACTGCCTTCAATAATCTCAATCCGAACGGTGCGGTCTTTGATTTTTTGAGGGGGAATATAAGCACCAGAGGTAAAATAACCTCGTTCCACATACAGTTGCGTAATTGCTTGTTGCACTTCCAGCAGTTCCACAAAACTTACTGGACGAAATAAATAGGGTTTTAATAGGCGATCGATCTCGGACTCAGGAATCACCCGATTGCCAATAACATCAAAACGTTTGAGAACAACCGCCCCTGGTATCTTCTCAGGATTAAGCCCAGCAGGGCGATCGCCTTGCTTGATTGTCTTCTGGGGATTCGCTTCAGCGCTAGCAGGATACAATATGGCGGAGCAAACCAAGCATCTAGCGAATACTGTAGCCAAAGAAACTAAATTTTGCTTAAAGAGGTGCAACAACTGGAGCTAGTTCTACTAGTTTATGATTAAGATATAGATCGACAACCTGTATTCCGAGACTAGATTATCATAGTCTTTATAATCTAAAAAGAATGATGATCATAACCTGACAGTTATGCTAGTGTGTGAGATAACTTATTAGATATTTTTTTATAGTTTCGTTTAAAGTAAGCAAAGAACAGTGAATCCTTTATTTGCCAGATTTTTGAGAGTTGTTTATCGTAAAGAACCTGTCTCTGGTTTTATTCTCATTCTAGGAGCAACCGATACCCTCATAGGTGGACTGGGAGGACGGGTTAGTTTGTTGTCTATCGGTCTATTCATAGCCTTGTTGGGCGCAATTATGCGTTGGCAACAAGGAGTCAAGAAATCCCCAGCGATCGCCACTGAAACCGTTCGATATTATCTTCCTCCTGGTTCAACCCGCCAACCATTACCTCTCTTAACGCCCAGTAAAAGACGCAAGTAATTATCAATTATTGAACAGCCCTTAGACTGCTTATGGCTCAATCAAATCTCGATCAGAAGCATCCCCAGCATCAAAAGGATCGTCTCACGGTTGATCATTTGTTAAAAGTCCCATCGACTCCTGGCGATCGCGAATTGGTAGAGTTGGCTCGTCTAATTATTCGTTATCGTGATTTTCCTGGTGCGCGAGACATTCAGCGAGATCTCGCAGCAGTACTTAACAACTGGCAACTGACGGAAGAAACACTTTATACGAAAACCCGTGCTATTCATGGAGAGGGAACTGTATATCGGCGGACAGCAGAGGGAGAAGAGCAGGATTGGACTTGATGAGTTCGGAGTTCGCCCTAAAGGATTAGCTCCGCTTCGAGTTCGGAGTTCGGAGTTCGGAGTTCGGGAAGACAGTTAAAGGGAAAAAGAAGACGATCCATCAAGGGAGCGAAAAATCAGAAAATCGATAGTTGACTTGGCGATCGCTGGCGTGATATTGTTATTTCATAATGGGAGTGGTAACCCTTGTTTATGGGCGTTTAGCCTCCAATTATAAAAATCTTTAATTCAATTAGACCACATTTAGCGATCGCCAGTCAATAAATATTTTTTTGGTACAAAAATAGTACAGTTAGTTCCTAAAATCAAAATTTTCGGGGAATGTCATCAAAAGCATAATGATCGTTATTTTGCTGATTAATAATCGGTGCTAATAAGCGATCGCCTTCGGGAATAAACTCTTGATACTTGTACTTGGCAATGTTTACGTGGGGTTGGCTGAGGATTTTACGCAGATAATCTTGTTGTTGAGGGCTAGCACCCTGGTTAATGATATCTTTGGCTTGATTACCCTGATGATCCTTAATGGTTAGGGATGCTCCGCTGCTGACCAAAAGTTCCACTACTTCTAAGCGAGAATTACCCACAGCATACATTAACGCCGTTTTTCCCTCTGGGGTTTGAGCATCAACTTCGGCACCACTATCCAAAAGATGCAGCATAATCTGCAATTTATCTTCCATTGGTCGAGCATCCTGAATGCCTAAGATAGTCGCTTTCATGAGAGGAGTCTTGCCATTTTTTGCCCTGAAGTTGGGATCAGCATCATGGAGGAGTAATAGCTTAACAGTATCCGTCAGACACCAAAGAATAGCGATGTCGAGGGCAGTGCGCCCCTGGCTGTCTCGAACATTGGGATTAGCACCATATTTGAGTAATAAACTAAGACATTTTGTTTTAGCAGTGATCTTGTAAGAAGTGTTGGGGCGATCGCCTGTTTTTTCCACAGGCATGGTAAACCATTCTTTGTTAAAAGCCAAGAAGATTAGTGGCTCGTTACCTTGAGGGACAATCCGAACATTGGGGTCAACTCCCTTATCCAAGAGCTTTTTGACCAGCAGGAGATCGTTACTTGCCACCGCTTCCCCTAACTTTAATTCCTGAGTATTGCCAAAAGCGCGATGTTTTTTGACAGTACGATCAATTATCCAACTCACAAGCTTAAATTTCATCATTTCAAGATATAACCTGGTTGCCATAGTGCTGGTTATGTTGATAGATTACCCAACTCAGCTAGTTTAATTTCATCTGGAGTGAGATCAAATGTTTTACCAGAGATGGGTAACCCAACCATGATGAGGGTTTAGGGATTATCAAAAGCTAGGGGCTTACAGCTTACAGCTTACAGCTAGGGGCTTCGCCCCTTTATTCGCGGTCAATTGGCGCTCGTCCATAAACATAGGTTAAATACTTCAGACGACCACTCAATTCTTCATTAAAAGCCTCTCCTCGACAGCGCCAACCCCAGTTACCTGTCGCCTGAGAAGGAGTATTCATTTTGGCATCGGTGCCTAAACCCAAAATATCTTGAAAGGGCAACACCGCCGTATTGCCCACGGAACTTAGCGCCAGCCGAATCATTGCCCAATGAATGCCATCATTACCCACACAGCCTAGATAGTCCACCACATTAGCTTGAGCTTCAGGCGATCGCTCATTAAACCAACCGACGGTAGTATCATTATCGTGAGTTCCTGTATAAACAATGCAGTTACGGTCAGTATAGTTATAGGGTAAAAAACCATTGCCTCGGTCAGAATCGAAGGCAAACTGCAATATTTTCATCCCAGGGAAGCTAAATTTATCCCGCAAGGCCTCAACTTCAGGAGTAATCACCCCCAAATCTTCAGCCACGATTGGCAGTTTTCCAAGCTGCTTGTCTAGCAATAGGAAAAAATTTTCTCCAGGAGCATCGAGCCAAGTACCTTTAATTGCTGTAGTTTCTCCTTGGGGTACTGCCCAGTATGCTTGAAAACCTCGAAAGTGATCGATCCGAATGATATCGACATATTCCAGGATGGCTTCCACTCTTCTAATCCACCACTTGAAATTGGTTTTTTCTAGGGCTTGCCAGTTGTATACAGGATTTCCCCATAGTTGTCCCGTATCACTAAAATAATCTGGGGGAACACCCGCCATCAATGCTGCTTCTCCCGTATCGGGATCTAGCTGAAAAATCTCACGGTGCGCCCAAACATCAACGCTATCGTGAGCGACATAGATCGGAATGTCGCCAAAAAGCTGTACCCCTTTCTCATTAGCGTATTCCTTGAGACTTTGCCACTGAGAGAAAAACTGATATTGAACAAACTTATGGAAGAAAATATCATCAGCTAATTTTGCTGCCCACTCTACCATTGCTTGAGGCTGGCGGGAAGCAATATCCGCTGGCCACTGATTCCACGCACTTCCTTGGTGTGCCTCTTTCAAGGACATAAACAGAGAGTAATCACTAAGCCAATCATTTTGTCGGTTACAAAAACGTTGAAACGTTTCTTTTTCTTCGTCTGTGGCTTGGGCTTTAAAGCGATCGCTCGCCTGACGGAGTAAGGGGATTTTGGTTCTAATTACCCCCTCAAAATCCACTTGATCTAGAGGAAAGTCTGGGAGGTGCTGTAGTTCCTCCTGAGTTAACAAATCCTGTTGTTGGAGAATTTCTGGGCTAATTAATAGCGAATTCCCTGCTAGAGCTGAATAAGATAGATAGGGAGAGTTGCCATAGCCTGTCGGTCCAATTGGTAGTATTTGCCAGATTTGCTGGTCACTATTTGCCAAGAAATCGACAAATTGATAGGCGTTCTCGCCCAAGTCGCCAATCCCGAAACGGCTAGGCAGAGAAGTGGGATGAAGTAATACACCGCTAGCGCGAAAATCTAACATTTATGATTAATAAATTTTTTGGTAGCTGTTTAATTTTACATCCCTTAAATCATTTTCAACTTGAGAGAATTTCTTCAGCCTTTTCAATCGCACTATCGCGACCATTGGCTAGATCTTCATCGGTAAAGACGGGTACTTCAATATCAGGAGGAATACCTTCTGTCTCAAAGTTTTTCCCTGACTCATTTAGAGAAAATTGGTTGCCAAGTCCAAACTTCCAACCATTGGGAAGAGTGCGACCGAGTACGTCAGAAAAGACACCTTGGGTATTTTCACCAATACGCACT
>JBEANW010000399.1:0-3107 GCA_041165225.1 Cyanobacteriota bacterium
TCTTGCTCAAGAAACTACAGCAGATTTATGGCAAGGTAAGACTAATCTTAATCAAGGGACAAAACTAGCTCTGACATTTAAACCAGAAAATCAAGAGTTACAAGAGTTGATTACATCGACAGTCGATAGTCCTGTGGTTGATTTTGATCTCGCAGATATCTATTGGGAAATTGCCGAGGAACAGACTTTAAATAGTAATCACGATCGTAATCAAGTAAAGGTGATTTATTCGCCAATTAAGCTTCATGGGAATAATTGGCAAGTATTGATTAAGGGACTGGCTCAACTGTATATCTTGGGTGCAAATATAAACTGGCAAGTACTAAATGATTATAGTGAGGGCAAAAAAATCAGCTTGCCGACTTATCCCTTTCAGAGAGCTACTTATTGGCTTGAATAATTCTTAAAACCAATTATGGCTAGCTATCCAATAGATCAAGGGCGATAAAGCGATCGCTGGTAAAAAAGAAGCCACTCGAATCTTGGCTATTTCTAGTAAATTGCAACCAATTGCCATAATCATTAGACCACCGATACCAGTGATCATCAGGAGATAAGGGTTATCCTCCCCTTGAGGGATAGTACCACCAACTAAACCAATGATTAATGATAACCCCCCTTGATATAGCAGAATGATGAGGGTGGAAAAACCAACTCCCACCCCATAAATATTAGCCAGGGCAATGGAAATAACTCCGTCCATAGTTGCCTTTAAGGTCAATAGAGTATCGTCTCCCCTAAGAGCATTATTAAAGCTACCAATCAGCGCCATCGGACCAACACAAAACAAGAGACTGCTAGCGACGAATCCTTCGGTGAATAGTCCTTGACCCTTAAATTTATATTTGAGCCAATCGCCAAAGACTGTTAACCTAGCTTCAATTTCTAATAGCTCCCCGATAACGCCACCAAAAGCGATCGCCAATAAGCCTAAGACTGCACCATTAATTCTGCCTCCCTGCACCTGTCCCATACTGTTTGCCATCGTGATCCCAATCCAGAGAGTAAGCAAACCAATCCCTTGAGTAATAATTGTCTGTATCTTTGGTGAAAGATGCTCTTTGAGCAGTAAACCTAAACTAGTTCCTAGAATCACCGTGAAAACATTAATCCAGGTACCACTAGTTTGCTCCCAGAAACTTAAATTAGTCATCTGAATTATTAACCTACCGAAGTTGGGGTAGAGTTCAGTTCTGTATGTTCTTCTATAGAGACACTATGCTTTTTTAAAGCTGCTTGAACTAAACCCAAAAACAGTGGATGGGGATTATTTGGGCGAGAACGAAACTCTGGATGGAATTGAGTCGCGATAAAGAAAGGATGACTTGGCATTTCAATGATTTCTACCAACCGACCATCAGGAGATGTCCCACTAATCTCATAATCTGTTTCTAGTAACAGGCTGCGATAAGCATTATTAAACTCATATCGATGGCGATGACGTTCATAAATTACCTCGTCTTGATATAGAGAATAAGCGAGAGTATCAGGTTTTAAACGACAGGGATATGTTCCCAAGCGCATTGTTCCTCCCAGGTCAATTACATCCTGTTGTTCAGGTAAAATATTGATTACAGGATTAGCAGTTTCAGCATCAAATTCAGCACTATTGGCATCGTCTAACTTGGCTACATTTCGCGCCCATTCAATCGCACAGCACTGCATACCTAGGCATAAACCTAAAAAGGGTAAATTGGTCGAACGGGCATAGGCGATCGCTGCTACTTTACCATCTACCCCGCGAACCCCAAAGCCACCAGGGACAATTACCCCCCCCACATCATGGAGGTACTTAGTCGCCCCATTAGCCTCAATATCCTCGGCACTTACCCACCGCAGATTAACCTCGCAGTCTGCCTCGATCGCTCCATGTCCTAAAGCTTCTACCACCGATAAATAGGCATCGCTAAGTTGAATATATTTACCCACAATCGCTACGGTGATTTTGGTACGAGGGGAGTTCATTTTAATCACCAAATTGCGCCAGTCTCGTAAGTCTGGTTCTCGCTGTTCAAGCTGTAATAACTCTAGGGTTCTCTGGGCTAATCCTTCTTGTTCTAGGATCAGCGGTACTTCATAAATGGTGCTGGCATCGAGAGACGTAACGACGGAATTAACCTCTACGTCACAAAATTCGGCAATCTTTTCTTTAATTCCAGGAAATAAAGGGCGATCGCTACGGCAAACTAAAACATCAGGCTGGATACCAATGGAACGTAATTCCTTAACGGAATGCTGAGTCGGCTTGGTTTTCATTTCTCCCGCAGCAGGAATCCAAGGAATCAGGGTAACGTGCATATAAACAACATTGTTTCTACCGACATCCTTACGAAACTGACGAATCGCTTCCATAAAGGGCAAAGATTCAATATCCCCCACCGTACCGCCAATTTCCGTCAGCACGACATCCGAGCCTGTATTATTAGCAACCCGATGGATTCGTTCTTTAATTTCGTTGGTAATATGGGGAATCACCTGCACCGTCCCCCCGTCATAATCCCCTCTTCTTTCCTTATTGATGACCGCCTGATAAATCGACCCCGTGGTGACACTGTTGAGACGAGACATAGAAGTATCCGTAAAGCGTTCATAATGTCCCAAATCTAGGTCAGTTTCCGCCCCATCGTCGGTAACAAACACTTCCCCATGTTGATAGGGACTCATGGTGCCAGGATCGACATTAATATAGGGATCTAGCTTCAAAATCGAGACAGAATAGTTGCGCGACTTTAATAACCGACCCAAACTAGCTGCCACAATCCCTTTGCCGATACTCGAAACTACCCCGCCAGTAATAAATACAAATTTAGTCATAATATTTCATTCCATCACATTTACTGCTTGATCACCATCGCGAATTTCCCTTTCTAATTAAGCTTACAGCTAGGGCGAAGTCTTTTTCTTATTTTTGTTGTCACCCCGTGAGGAGGTAAGCAAGGGAAAGTTTTTGAAAAATTTATTGCAATTAATTATCAATTAATGTTTATAATCATCTAAAGAGATAATTATTGATTTTTATTTTCAATAAGCCATTTGATTTAATCGGTTAAATATACAGCTAACAACATAGTGAAGTACAGGAAAGAGATTATAAGATGAGCGATCGC
>JBEANW010000400.1:0-4193 GCA_041165225.1 Cyanobacteriota bacterium
TATTACAGATACTACTCCTGATTAATACTCAATAGTTGAACTCTAAATAATTTTAACAAGCGATCGCCTTAATTAAAGGGATCGCTTTTTTGTTGTTGAACAATTCTATCTATAATCTATAGTGCAACTCTACTGTTTTCTCTCTAAAGCTGAATCCATGTCCGATATTGAAACTCTAATTGCTCAGGTACAACAAGAAGCACAGGGGGCTGAATTCCCCATCGACATTCCAGTATATGAATCGGCGGGAATCGAACCAACCAAGCCTATTCTTTATGGAGGAAATTTAAATAGTCCCCTGTGTTTTTTTGGTCGCGACTTAGGAAAGGATGAAGTTCATGCCAGACAACCTTTAATTGGGGCTTCGGGAACGATGGTGAGACAGGGTTTTTATTATGCCGTTCATCAAGCTAAAGCTCCCACTAGACAAGATTTAGACCACACAACTATTGAGCGGGTTTTATTAACTAATACAGTGCCTTATAAACCACCAGGAAATAAAGCCTATTTAACCCAGGTAAAAAATAGATTTCGCCCTTTCATCGAACAATTGTTTGTGTTGCATTGGCAAGGAAATCAAGTGATCACTCTCGGTACAGAGGCTTTTAAATGGTTTGCTCCCTACGGCACCCCAGGAGAAATTGATAGCTTTTATCGTCGTGGCGATCGCTTTGAGCATCAGTTAACTGTGAATCTCAATACTAAAGATAATCATGGCAGATCTCAGACGAAAGCGATCGTCCTCTTACCTTTACCCCATCCTTCCCCACTCAATCAGAAATACTATACTGCTTTTCCTAAAATGCTCCAACATAGACTGTCACAAGTTGAGTTTTAGTTACTTAGATTTGGTTTTCTTGACACTCTCTACAAGGAAAAAACATGATATCTTGTTAATTAACTAGATAAATTTTTGTTACTCTCGATACAAAACTAAAAGAAATAAAATTTATGACTAATAAGAAAACTGTTATTTCCCCCTCGATTTTATCCGCAGACTTTAGTCGCCTAGGGGCTGAAATTGAAGCGATCGACAAGGCTGGTGCTGACTGGATTCATATTGATGTGATGGACGGTAGATTTGTGCCTAACATTACCATTGGGCCAATGATTGTGGAAGCTGTGCGTCCTCACACCACTAAACCCCTCGATGTTCACTTGATGATTGTCGAACCAGAAAAATACGTCGAAGACTTTGCGAAAGCTGGAGCAGATATTATCTCTGTTCATGCAGAGCATAATGCTTCTCCTCATTTACACCGTACTCTAGGTCAAATCCGTGAGTTGGGTAAGCAAGCTGGAGTAGTCTTAAACCCCGGCACGCCATTGTCTCTAATTGAGCATGTGCTACCTTTATGCGACCTCATCTTAATTATGAGTGTTAACCCTGGTTTTGGTGGTCAAAGTTTTATTGAAGAAATGGTCGGCAAAGTTGCTAGCCTCCGTAAAATGTGTGATGAAAGAGGACTAGACCCCTGGATCGAAGTTGATGGGGGACTGAAACCCAGCAATACTTGGCAGGTATTAGAAGCGGGTGCTAATGCGATCGTTGCTGGTTCGGCGGTATTCAAAGCCCCAGATTACGCCGAAGCAATTGAAGGTATTCGTAATAGTAAGCGTCCTCAGCCTGAATTTGCTACCGCTCAGTAGCGCTTATAGCTTTTCTCGTATTTGTGAAATACACCTTGGTTTTGTTTGGGGAAAGGGGAAAGGGGAAAGGGAAAAAGCAGTACCTCATGGTTCTAAGGATTGCTATATCTGATGCCTACCTGAATAAGCTCAGTTAGTTTGATCAGTGGCTAGTAGCTCAACATAAAAAAAGATTCATGATTGACCGTGAATCTTTTTTGTTGGGCAATTAGTAATTAATTACTAATTAAATTAACCCTAGCTAAATTTGTTGAACTATGGGTTGTTGAGCTAGAGAATACCCACCATGTGCAAAGGACCACTACCACTCAATAGTTCCACTAGTAACCCAATAAAGCCCAGCATTGCTAGACGGCCATTCCAGACTTCCGCCGCAGTAGTTAAACCCCATTGCCATTTCTCTTGGGGATACATTTTCATGTTCTTTTTGGGATGAATAACATCAGCAAAAGAGCAAGGGTGATTATCCAAGGAATCAACGACAATATTGGCTAAAGAATCGATAAAGCCAGGATGGATATTCAAGGCTGGAACACGATGGAAATTTTCAATTCCTGCTGTTTCGGCGACTTCACGATATTCAATATCGATTTCTTGAAGGGTTTCAATATGTTCAGATACAAAGCTGATGGGTACTACCGCTAGATCTTTAATGCCCTTCTCTCCCAATTCTTTAAGAGCATCATCAGTATAAGGCTGTAACCATTCCACAGGGCCAACTTTGCTCTGATAAGCCAAAGTATAGTGATTGGTACGACCAAGGGTTTCCATAATTAAGCGAGTGCATTCCTCAATTTGCTCCTTGTAGGGATCTCCCGCTTCTTCTACATAACTAACAGGAACACCATGAGCGCTAAAAAACACGTGGGCTTGGTGGGGATTAGGGAATTTATCTAACTCTTGACCAATCAAATCTGCCATCGATCGCAAGTAGCCTGGATTATCATACCAAGAAGGTATGAGGGTGTAGTCTACATCTTTGAGGCCAGGATCTTCTGACCACATTTCCTCTAAAACACGGAAGCTCGAACCGCTGGTGCTAATGGAAAATTGCGGATATAGCGGCAAGACCACCACTTCTTTGATGCCGTCATTTTTGATTTGAGCGATCGCTTCTTCGGTAAAAGGATGCCAATAGCGCATACCAATATAGATCTTGGCATCTTGCCCCATTTCCTTCAGTTTGTCTTGTAAGGCATTCGCCTGAGCTTCGGTGATCTCCCGCAACGGAGATCCACCACCAATTTCTAAATAATTTGCTTGAGATGTTTTGGCTCTGAGAGTGGAAATCAACCAAGCTAAAGGCTTCTGTAATGCTTTAACAGGTAATCTGATAATCTCAGGATCGGAAAACAAATTATATAAAAAAGGACGGACATCTTCGATTTTATCGGGTCCGCCTAAGTTGAGCAGCAAAACTCCAATACGACCCATAGTTCTTATAGCTTAATTTTAATTTTCAATTTCTTTACTAATTTTAACAATATATCTTTTCTTTAGGATCGGCTGTTGGCAGTACACAGAACTTAACTGATTAAATCGGTATATTTTCCAATACTTGTGCTACTTTCTCAGATATTGATTGTTGTGATTGTTTACAGCCAAATTCTCAAATATGAGATACAACTTGTGTTTAAAACCGATAAGATTATTTCCGTACCAGGATAAATTCGCTATTTCTTATTTTTATATCATGTCTATGGTTAGCTTGCTAGAGCCAAATTTAGTTTTAGGCGGGACTATCTTTGATTTAACTCCCGTCACCTTGGGAGAACATAATATCAAAGGACTCATTTTAGATGTAGACGAAACCCTCGTCCCTTTTAAACAGAAAGAAACCACCGAAGAGCTACA
This sequence comes from Cyanobacteriota bacterium, assembly GCA_041165225.1. Taxonomy (GTDB): domain Bacteria; phylum Cyanobacteriota; class Cyanobacteriia; order Cyanobacteriales; family Xenococcaceae; genus Waterburya. Next base: position 3,505 of record JBEANW010000400.1, read on the forward strand.
GCAATGGATCTCGATCATCAGACAAACAACTCCCATCTGGTTGGTGAGCAACAACATTAGTCACTCTCGCATCGGCAATATTGCTGAATCCGTAGATCTTCCCTTTATCTCTGCCGCCAAAAAACCTTCCCGCCGCAAACTTCAACAGGCAGCAACAGCAATGGATTTACCTGTAGAACAGGTGGCAATGGTAGGCGATCGCTTGTTTACTGACGTTTTGGCAGGCAATCGTTTGGGCATGTTTACTATTTTAGTTGAGCCGATGATTGATCCCCTGGTGGCAGTCCGTTCTCATCCCATCCGCGACTTTGAGATTTGGTTATCACAAGTGCTGGGAGTGCCTAAGAAATCTTCCAGCGCAACAAAAAGGAACAAGTCTTGACTTGAGTAAATATAAAGAAAACATTACGAAATAAAAGATTCCCTAAAATATCTGAGAATATGCCTACATGATAAAAAGAAGTCAGCTTATATAAAGACCCTAAATATAGTAGAAAAACGATACTTTCAAACGATGCCAGACGGGGAAATTAACTCCAGTCTGGCGTTCGTTATGAGGAAATAAAACCCAGTATAATTTGTCACCGTTAGTTATATAGCGTTACTTGTATAGTCTCCCTCAAGGTAGAACATTTCTGCTTTTTGATCAGCGATTTCCAACATAGTTCGTCCAAGGTTGCATCGCTGCA
>JBEANW010000401.1:0-5978 GCA_041165225.1 Cyanobacteriota bacterium
CTACCTGATTTTGCCCTGGCAAGTTTGGTAGAAGATCAGGAGGTGCTTAATTTAGCCAGAGAGGCAGCGGAAAAAATTATTGCGGTAGATCCTTTGTTAGCCGGCTCTCCGTCTCTCAAACAGGAGTTGGAAATTCGTTATCGTCGCCTGATGGGAGGCGATATTTTGAATTAATGCTGTGGTGACAAGTAGCTCGTCACCCCTTGAAATCTTGAAACAAAACTTTTAACTTTCCACGTTGAAATATTTTCACTGCTAATGCTCGTTTACTCCTATTTAATCACTGGCAATTCATGAGGGGCTGTTTGCGTGATTCCCGCGCAATTATATAAGCCCGCCCCGATATGCCCTAAAGGACGACGAGAAGACAGTCCTTTAGGACACCGAATTGGAGAATAGGGTGTGGGGGTTCTTGCCAACCAGCTAACCAAAAAGATTATTGACCACCACTGACTCAACTTCGGGTTCTGTAGCTTTAGGAGCTTCACTCGCGCCAGCATCATTAGACTGATGGAAATGAAGTTCTAGGCTGAGATCTCTGGCTTTACGATATTTCTCCAGTTCACCCTTGGCGATATAGTATTGGGATGCCCGACGCAAATCAATAATTGCTTTTTGAGCATCGGCAATTTCCATATAAAGCAATCCCCGTTGATGATATGCCTCGGCGTGATCATTACGTAATTCGATTACTTTAGAGAAGTCTTCGATCGCTCTTTCGGTACTACCAGTATTTTGATAAGCAGAACCTCTCTGATAGTAAGCTTCCACCAGGTTGGGGTTATTGTTAATAACCTGGGTGAATTTATCAATCGCTTTTAGCTCTTGAGCTAGTTTGCGAGTTTCGTTCTGTTCTTGTTCCAGTCTTTGGGTTAGATTATCTAGCTTGCTTAAAGAAGTTTGGAGAGTCTGTAATTCTTGATTGGCAGTATTTAGTTTGCCTTTCTGTTCTTGGTCTAGTCGTGCTAATTCTGCGGTAGCTGTTTCACTTGCCTTTTGTAAGTCATTGATCTCAACTTTGCTATCCCAATGCTTTTGTTCTGATTGCTGTTTAATTTGCATGACTTTGCCATGATTTTCTTGAATCAATAAAGCCATTACTGCCTGTTCAGAGGCGATTAATTTCTTGAGTCGTTGATGATTAACCACTGCTAGTCCAGCCGTAACAGAAAGGGGAACCGTGACCCACAACCACTGTTTGAGGATAATACTCGTGATCGAGCCACCTATAGAAGCAACTACAGCAGATGTCTCCGCAATATCTAACCAGTGAGTTTTAGGAGAAGTAGATTTCATGTTGATTTCAATAATTTCAATAATTTCAATAAATAATTAAGATTAACGTTGAGAACTAATAACTAAAAACTAATAACTATGAACAGTATTATTCCCAGTTTTAGCTGTTCAATCACTAACGTCGCATTAATTAATCCGCTAAGACTGTCTGATTTAAGATCAGAATTGGCTTGATGTAAGCATATTCTTCAGGAGTTAAAAATTGCTCAATAATTTCTGGCATGGTGGTATGAGTTAAAGCTGCAATATGTTTAACTTTGAAAGCTTTGACAATAGTTTTTTGCCATAATAAGAGGTTTTCCCGTAAACGGTCGAGATCTTCAATCAACATGGCAGCGATCGCAATTCGCAGGACGATTTTGGTATCTCTTTGATACATAGCCGTAACGTCATTATTCCCCATAGCAAAGATGTTGGGCTGTTTCTCCCGCATTCTTGCCTCCAACTTAGCGATGATCTCGGCTTCCCCATCCCGCAGTTTTTGATAAGCACTCAGGCGGGGATTAATGCTGGGAAAGTAATCCTTGAGTATTTGTAGTTCTTGTGCTGTCGCATAACGACCTTCCACTTCCAGGCTTAATCGGTCTAGTTGATTTAACATAATATTTTTTTAGGCTCTATATAGATTCACTTTTACTTAGAAAGTCTTTAACCTGACTCTGGGTAGTTTGAAGTTGGGCGATCACTGACCGCGTAATCAGTTTGCCCTCTTCTACCAACACTTGACCAGACAGAGGATGAAGCAGATTGGCCTGCGCTCGGCGACCAATTAAATCCTCGATGTTATCATCCTGACTGATGTACATCCCCGCTGGCAGCTCAACGACGACCCCTTCTCCTTCAACTCTTGCCTGACAAGCCAAACGAGAGCTGACATTACAGCTAGTAATCGAACCCAAGGTGCGTTGTTCTCTCTTGGTCATGGGAGAAATACTAGATTCTCCTTCTTTAATGTATACATGACAAGTAGCACAGATTCCTCGACCACCACATTCCTGACCAACTTCGACTTCATTTTCCAGCAACACCGACAACAAGTTAGTGTTAGTGGCGATGCTCGTATTCGTCCCAAATGGGTCTAGTCGAACGGTTTTAGCCATGATTTCCTTTCTCTATAAAAATAATTAAATAATTGCTGAATAATTTCATGGCGATTGGACGACCTCCACACTCGTTACTTATTTGTCTCTAAACTTTGCAAAATAGCAGTATGGGTTTGTCCCTGTTCTACCATCGCTGATGCTTTTTGGAGTCTTTTTGGCAAGCCCAAAATGAACCAGTTAGAACTCTCTCCTAGAGATTCACAGGCAGTTTGGACACATTGGAGATCAGTTCCCGATAATTCTGAGAAAAAAGCACTCAATAAACCAGCTTCAATAAAGCAACTGGGCTTATTCGGGGAGGCGATCTCATTAGCAAAACTAGAGTTGGTGACTTGAATTACCAAAAATCCTTGTTGATAACGGTCAAAATTTGGCTCAATGATGCCCCAGCCATGAGCTTTCCAGCATTGTTTCAAACATTGAACTAGTTCGATCATTTCCATATCGGCAACGGGTTGCTGATAATAGCTGCTGACTTCTTCGCTAAAACGACGAAAAAAGTTTTTGCCCCATTTACGACCGCAATTATAAAGTACTAGACCAGTGGCAGAACCAAGTTCCGCAGATAGACCATTATAAAGACCTCTAATCAAGGTATCGGGCAAAGCTAACAAGCGTCTACCCTGACGGTTTTCGATTAAACCAGATTCAAAATCTCCCTGTAAATAAGTCTTGGGAGCAAAATAGTTACCTGGTATCGGGGACTCGGAAATTAAATCAGTAATTTCAATCATGATTAACTCAAAAAATTCTCCAGAGAGACAATTAATATAGGGGCGAAGCCCCAGCTATAAGCTTAATTTGGCTTTCTAGCTTAGAGCTTAAGGCTTAGAGCTAAAGTTTATACAGGCTCTAATGCTGGTTGTTGATTCGACAAGACACGTTGAGACTGCTCTAAATATGGCTGTAGGATTGAGTATTGTTCATTCCCCAAATTCTTTTTCAGACACTTTTGCAAATAGCCATACAGAGTTTGTTCTAGATTCTGCATTTGATGAGCGGCGATCTGTTCGGGCAACCAGGCTAAAACTCTCTCCTCAAGATACTTTGAGTCATTAGAGAGCATTGCCATAGCACAGTAGCGCAGGATCATCAGCCAATGTTTTAAAGCACGCCTAACTTTAGGTTCAGGCTCATCAGGAAAGCTAGTCAGTATTTGATTGGCTACATGCTGAAAAATTTCTGCCTCTTGATCGCGAATCTGTTCATAGATTTTCAAGCGTTCTTCCAAATATAAGACTTGAGTCTTAAAAAGTCCCAAATCCTTTTGTGCCAAATATTCAGCTTCAGCTTGATAGATTAGAGAGTCGATTTCAGTAATCATGGGGATAATTAAAATAATTGAGATAAATTATTGAGGGTAAATTCTTCAACTTCGGCGATCGCTTCTTTGGTTTCTTCGAGGATTTGCTCAATCTTTTGAGGGGAAGGAGTAGCCTGTTCCCCTGTCCAGTTAAAGCATTGCCAAAATTGCGCTGCTGCCAGGGTCGTGCTAAAAGCAGTTTGTTCTCTGTCTGACTGCGCTAAATCATCGACGGAAATTACTTTTCCTGACCAATTACTCAAGGCAAAGAAATCTTGAGCCGTTAGACATTGCCATGATTCTAGAGATTGTCGACGTTGAGCGACCGATTTAGCCGATGTTTGAGGAGGAAGATTGTTCCAGTTACACTGCTCGACAAATTCTTGGACTCGCAAACATTGCCAAGGAGCAATAGTACTCATGGTAGTCACTTGAGATACTCCCCGTTATACAGTTTTTTCTGAATATCTCTGGCTGTTGCCCCTTCGTTGTGCCAGAAAGATGCTGCATCAATGCGGTCTTTCTTACCGAGTAAAAACTTACAGTAAGTTTCTCCCATGGCATAACATTGAATTTCAATACAGCCTAAATCTTTATTGATCAAATCACTAAAGAAACCTGCAAATAAACCTGCATAAAGATGACAGACTGGTTTACCCACGTCACCTAAAGTTCTGGCAACGGCGGAATCAAAAATATTAATAAACATGAAGCCATTTTTTTGATCGCTCATATCTACTTCCCAGTTACCCCAACCTTGGGAGATAAAGGGCCACCACCAGGCTTCAAGAACATACATCAGATTAAGCTGACTAAAATCTTCATAGCCATACTCTTTGATAAACCAATTACGGAAAAACTTGGCATCTTCTTGACCCCATTGTTCTCCAATGTTGTACATCAAGACCCCAGAAGCATCCCCGACTTCTTCTTCTAAACCAGCAATCAAACCGACAATAAAGTTTTCGCTAACTAAGATATTGCGGGATTCATTCCAGTCGCAAATAGTGCCACTATCAGACTGGAATGCAAAAAAATCTTTGAGACTATAGTGAAAGTGCCGCTGAGGATATTTTTGTTTGAGCAGATGATTAGCTTCAAACCTCAGATCCTTTGACCTACCGATTGTTCTAACTTCAGCTAAAGACATTTATAATTTTAATTGTAGAAATTTTCACGAAACTTGTGATTTAAATTCTATTGCGCCAACACAAAAAAGAGTTCAGTAATTATCTCGATCTTCAAATTAAGATTAGACAATCTCAGTGAAAATGCTATGTAAGACATAATTTTGGGAATTAGCGACTAATAACTAATAACTAATAACTAAAAGCCACAAATAATGCCCAAGTTAAGTCTAGGTGCGCGTCTGTTTATTTCACATTTATTAGTAATGATGGTAGGACTAGGCAGTTTTATCATCATTGCTAAATTATCTTCCCCCAGAATGTTTGTCTTCCGTTTGGAACAGTTAGAAAAGCGCGGGATTTTCACTGTTCGCTCGGCTCGAACTTATTTAGTTGATGGATTTCAAAATGCTTGGAATCGGAGCGCTATCTTGTCGGTAATTGTCGGTTCTGGGGCTGCGGGGGCAGTAAGTTATGTCTCTTCTAAACGCATTACCCAACCTGTAACGCAAATGAGACGGATTACCCAGAAGTTCGCCGCAGGAGACTTGGATGAAAGAGTCCCAGGAAGTGATATTTCGGAACTTAATCAACTGAGTGTCAGTTTTAATTCTATGGCGAGCAGCATTGGTAATGTGGAGCAAAGACGACGGGAATTAATTAGCGATTTAACCCACGAACTCCGCACTCCTTTAACCGTGATGCGGGGATATTTAGAAGAACTTGCCGATGGCAGAATTGAGGGTAGTCCTGAACTTTACCTGCGTTTAATTAAAGAAACTAGACGTTTAGAACGTCTGATTCATGATCTCCAGGAGCTTTCTAAAGCCGAAGCTGGTTATTTATCCATTAACCCTCAACCCTTGAATTTATATTCTTTACTTGCTTCCCTGGTAGAACGATTCGCCGATCAGCTATTAGAAGATGGCCCAAGTTTAGCATTGCAATGTTCTAAAGATCTTCCTGCTGCCTTAGCCGATCGCGATCGCACGGAACAAATTCTCGTCAATTTACTCGGTAATGCTATTCGCTACACCGAAGCAGGCTCGATTACCGTCGCTGCAAAAAAAATCAATCGTCAAATCTGGATCTCCGTCACTGATACAGGCATTGGCATCGCTGAAGCGGATTTACCCTTTATCTTTGAAC
>JBEANW010000402.1:0-3200 GCA_041165225.1 Cyanobacteriota bacterium
GTACGAGAGGAACCGTTTATTCGCATAATTGGTTTTTGCGGTTAGTTGAAAAGCTAGTGCCGCGAAGCTACCATGCGTAGGATTACGGCTGAACGCCTCTAAGTCGGAATCCATGCTAGAAAGCGATGATTTCTACCCTCTCCAAGTCAGATGATTACAAATAGAAGTTTACTTCGTGCATCATAACAGGTTGGGATCCTGGCACACGGAAGCGTGATGTCAGTAGCCAACGAATAGCAATACAAGATATTGGAGAGGATAAATCCAATGCATACGACATTAATGAAAGAGGGTATTGTAAGCAGTAGAGTAGCCTTTGTTGTTACGATCTGCTGAGATTAAGCCTTTCTTTTTCAGATTTGTTCTTTGAACATTTCCCATGTTTGAGTAGTTGAGGGTTAAATATATATTTGCAGCAGGGCATAGCAGGGTATAGCAGGGTATAGCTTGGTATAGCTTGGTATAGCTTGGTATAAGAGCCTTGGAACTATAGTAATTGAATCTGCAGTTGGCTAATTCAATGGCCGTAGTAATGTTTGAGTAGAGGAATATCTTTGTTGGTATGGCTAGAATCTTGAGAATGTTTGAGTAGAGGAATATCTTTGTTGGTATGGCTAGAATCTTGAGAAGGCAGCTCCAATGACTGGTCAAGAAGCGGTTTTACTGGCTTTACTAAAAAGTTTAATGGTCTGTAGTTGAGGTTTGTTCTTTTTGGGGCTTTGGTCACTGCCGTTACGGCGAAAAAGCTAGGCGCCGTATTAATTTTCCGGTGTCAAGACACCACTATCTTGAACACTATTCATCATATTTTCATCAGACAACTTTTCCTGAGTAGCTAATATTCATTTCAATTAGAATAAACTAGTAGTTCAAGCATATCATTGATTGTTATTAATTCAATCGGCTTTGTATGGAAATCTGCGCCAGAAAAACTTTACCGAAAATCGATTATAGAAATCAATAAAAGTCCCATCAACTTCAAACAACTTTTACAGAGTATATACTATTGCACTTTATTTGAATAAAGTAGTAGTTCAACCATATCACTAATGTGGGTTTCTCAAATCGGTTTAGAGTGATCAGCCGCATCGCGAAAACCATATACAAACATGATTATACAAACCAATATAACTCGTATCAACTTCTGGTTTGAATTTCTGAGTCCTCTACATTATGGTTTATTCGAATAAAAATGTGGTTTAACCGTATTGCTTATGGGTTTGGCAAAATATAGCCGCGACCATCTTTTTATAGTACTAAACCTGAAACGCAAAATAGCCAACCAAATAACCTTCAAGACATTAATTAATCAAAGGATCATCAAAAGAATCATCTATCACTATTAAAAAACAAAAAAAAACTACAGCAAGCGGGATTCCAGACTGGTCACCCACGTCTGTACTGGCCGCTCCAGTGTGTGCTTAACTTCGGTGATCGAACGGGAACCGGTGCTTTCACACATGTATGGCCGTAGCTGAACTGATTATTTCCCTTGGACTATAAAGTTGATCGATCAGTTGACCTTTACTAGTTATGGCCATTTTCACAATGGCGACTTGTTTCTCCAAACTTTTATATGACACCCCCATCATATCAATAATCATTCTAGACCTATTTTCAATGCTGAAAACGCTCGAATTGGTTAAATAGCTCTATTGTAAAAACTCGAGTGTTTACAGTCTATTACAACTTTGGAGGCTTATAACTCCATCACTAATCATCCGTTTCCGGTTTTGCAACCAGAAATGAGCTTGCCTTGACTCGCAGCAACTTTTGCAAGCAACTTGTCTTTTTAAATAGAGTCGCTCTTACGGAAAGTGCTTGAGACACACTAGACGCGATTACTCATCATTGACTTAAACAAACTCTTTTCCAAAACAATTGGAAACTTTAACGGATGCCAATTGCTTCTAGAAACATTTCAAGATATCGCTGGTCACTCTGGCATTGATCTGGTTGAAGCTGCACGGCTTGAAAGTTTTGAAAACGACAAGAACCACCAGTGACGCATCAAAAAAACCATTAAACATGCAAGTCCGTCTTGGAAACATGAGGCATCGTCAGAGCTATCTGCAGGTCCACACGTGATGAAGATAGCCCTTTTTTTCATCGAGATAGGAAAAAGTACACGTCAAACGTGAGAGGTTTTTTTCTTTTTTTTTTCACAAGTCGACTTTCCCCTGGAACTGCCCCTGATTAGCGGATTAATTGGCAAAGTTATCAAAGGAAAATGTTATTTATCCTACATGAGAGGCTGTCAAATTAGCACTAAATAGATATTTGGCATTTTCATTAACGTGGGGGAGTACAGTGAAGAAGAATAAGAAAGGCTGAAAGGCTTGAATTATTTTGAACTGTGCTCCTCTACATGAAGGAGTATAGTGACGACAAGTAAGAATGGTTGAAAAACTAGAGTTGTTTAAGCAAGGTTGAAAGACTTTGTTTAAAAAGCAAAGGTGAAAAGACTTGAATTATTTTGAACTTTATTTCTTCAAAAACAAAAAGCCCCGACCTAATCTGTAAGGAAGTTATCAAGATTGTTTGCCGACGACTGACGTAGGCGCTGATCTCGGTTCTCAATAGATGATTCCTAGGTTGGTTTTTTGTGAAAGACGCATCAATCGGATGTGTTGAGGCCTGGTTACTCTAGCGGTGAACAGTTCGACACTAAGATTGAAATCCAACAGTCTAGGCGAGCATTACGCTTGTCCTAGCAAAGATGATTGAAGTAGATTGATACCTTTGGGTAAAAATATACATTAACCATTTGGAAGAATGACTATTCGAGTTTGGTTCTAGGACCGGCTCTTGTAATAAGCTTCCACCGATTGCTGTTTGACATGAGCGCCTTTAACTAGGAGTTGCTCTTGACAAACCGTGAAAGGAAACTTTAGTACTGTTGTATGGAAAAAGTTACGGTGCCGAGTCTAGATTCAAGGCGTTGCGCTTCGGTGCAATGAATTGGATATTTATTCGAATCTGTAATGCAACCTTTTCGAAGCGGTGACTTTTAGTCATTGTTGAATAAACCCCTTCGATATTTTATCCCGTTTCATTGAGCACTAGTTCATTGATTCGGATTACGATAGAAACCTGGTTGATCCTGCCAGTAGTCATATGCTTGTCTCAAAGATTAAGCCATGCATGTCTAAGTATAAGCACTTTATACTGTGAAACTGCGAATGGCTCATTAAATCAGT
>JBEANW010000403.1:0-6656 GCA_041165225.1 Cyanobacteriota bacterium
CACGCAGGATTAAACACTACTTTAGAATCCCTTAGTAACGGTGTGCCAATGGTAGCTATTCCCATTACTAATGATCAACCAGGAGTTGCTGCTCGCATTGCCTGGACAGGTACAGGGGAAGTTATATCCTTAAAGAAAGTTACAGTAGAAAAATTGCAGACAGTGATCAAGCAAGTTTTGACAGATGATGCTTATCGACAGAAAGCCCTTAAGCTGCAAACAGCAATCCAGCAGTCGGGAGGGGCGAGTAAAGCTGCCGATATTATTGAACAGGTAGTACTACTGTTTGATAATTGATAATCCAGTTTGAGTTTAAAAAGAGTGATAGACAATTATTTAGTAGATGGCATTAATAATTCAATCGGCTCTGGTATAACTGCTTGGTTAACGGAACATCCAATCATCGCTTGGTTCGTTAATCATCCGATCCTCGCGATTCTGGCTAGCTTCGCTGTCATCATTTTGGTGGTGAGATTACTATTGACGATTTATCGTGCGATCGCCAATACGATAGATCGTATTTGGCTGGGAATATTGCGATCGCCTTGGCGCTTAATCAAATTGCTGTTTGGCTGGGAAGCAAAGCCCAAGTTAGTTAATTCCAATACCACTGTAACGAATTACGAAGTGACTAGTGACTCTCAACAGCTACAGGAAATCATGACTCGTTTAGATCAAATTCAACAACAACAACAGGTAATTATTCAGGATCTAGCACTATTAAAACAGCAGGCTTTAACCATTGAACCCCAGCAACGACGATTGCTGAAGGATATCTGAAAAGTATAAGATCCCTAATTAAATTTCAGTCGGCTCATGATGAGGGCGATCGCTCTTGGACGAATGTCTAGTAGATTTTGTGTGGCTTAAGTGTAATAAATATTGGCTAATAGAGATTAGTAAAATTGCCAAGGCGATATAGATTATGTCACTGAGTTTGCCAATTTCGATACTCAGCATTTGCTTGAACAAACTGACAATTAATGCCACTACAATGACATTAACTATCTTGCCTTTTAGTTCTTCCAAGCTATTACTTTGGAGAATACTAGAGTCATCTTGATGCTTGATTTCTATTTCGGAGATGAACAATTCATAAATACCAAAACCAAAAATCAACAGCACAATACCAATTAAATAGTAATCTACCCCGCCGATAATATAAGTAACGGTTTTAATCGTCATTTCTCCTTCGGGATCTTGGTGATCTAGAGCGATGGTTAATCCTGCCCAGATATCCATAGTGCCAATATAAATTAGCCGTAAGGCACTGAGCAAACTAAAGACGACAGGAATTAAGATGAAAAAGCGAAAATTCCAAATTAACGCCTCAAACAATGCCTCCAGCTTGCTAAATCTTCCCTTGGGTTTTTTTTTCATTAGTCCTTGCCCCTATCTTTGACCCATTGTAAATGTTGGGGGAGTAACTGGGCTAAATCATATTTGGCGAGGATAGTTTCTCTAGCTTTAGTGCGGATCATTGCCATTTTTTCGGGCTGTTCTAGAGCTTCCATGACGCGATCGCAGGTTTGTTGAGGAGAGAAAAAATCTACCAGTAAGCCGTTAACATTATCTTCAATTACCTCCGTTACAGGAGCAGTATTAGAAGCCACGATCAGACATCCTGTGGACAAAGCTTCCAGCATCGACCAAGACAGCACAAAAGGACGGGTGAGGTAGATATGCACAGAAGAAGCCTGTAGCACCTGAAGATACTCATCATAGGGCAATAGATCGGTAAAGTGTACCCGACTCAGATCCACAGGAAATTGCTCCAACATCTCATCTTTATAGGTTTTGCCATCAGGGAGAGTTTTGCCGTAGGCAACCCGATTTTTACCCACAATGACAACATGGCATTGGGGTCTTTTTTGTTGCAAGAGATAAACAGCTTCAATGAATTGGGGAAAACCCCGATAGGGTTCCATGCCTCTGGCTACATAGGTAACGATTTCCGCAGCGTCCGTTAAGTCTAGGTTAATTCTGGGGAGATTTAATTTTGCCCCTGGCATGGGCTGGAAATAGCTCGTATCGATTCCATCATGGTGGACTTTAATCTTACTCTGAAATTCTGGAGGAAATTGCGATCGCTGCCAAGCAGTGGGGGATAAACCGCGATCGCAACTAGCTAAATCGAGGAGAATGGGGGCATTTTTCGTGCGAATTCGGGCTTCATCATCGGCATTAATCGGATCATTAGGGTCAAAGTTGGCATCGGAACCATAAGCGTTGTAATACCACTCAAAATAACAAAGTAAAGTTGCCCGAGTAAAAATATCCTTCATAAATAAGGTGGGACCCCATCCTGAATGACCATAAACCACATCAGGATAAAAACCCTGGTCTTTCAACTTCTGAGCCACACGATAGACTCCTTGAGCCTCTAAGACAGCATTTTCTAAGGGTCTAACATAGTGATGAGTTTCAGCCCTAGCCGTGCGAGACTTTTCGTACACCACCTTATTCACGCCTGGAATGCTCCCTTCAGGGCGATTAGTGGCGTAAACCACCGTATTTTGCGGTTCTTTCCCCAACACTGTAGCGAGATGGCGAAATTGAGCAGGAAAGTTGGGATGTAAAAATAAAATCTTCATGGCGATCTCGATACAACTAGGAGCTAACAATTCGCCCCAATTTTAACCAGAATCTAGCTCGCCACCATAAAAATGGTACTTTAATTAAGTATTCCCTAGCATAAACATCTAGTTATACTATGACTTCCTGGCGCGATCGCATTTCTCAATTTAGTGGAAAAACTCGCTTTGTGGTATCCCGTGTCTTTATCCACCTGGCAGGTTCAGAAATTGCGCCGATGCTCGGTGTCCTCAATCGTGTCGCCAGAGAAACAGAAGAAGCCGATGGAGATCTCGAAGTCTTAGGGGAAGGGTTGGTTTCCTTAACTCAAGAGTTACTCCAGATGAGTAGTTACTGGCAATCCGCGGCCAACGAAGGAAATGTTTTCTGGGATGAGGGGGAAGCAGGGGATTATGTGAATGAGTTGTTTACTGATTCTGCTCAAAGGTATTTAAGCGGCACAGATACAACGACATCTACTGATGATGATGAGCCTTTATCCTTACCTGTGACTCGTAATCTGGTAATTATGCTCACCGTTGCTTTTGAGGGAGAATCTCCTGAGTTAGAAAATAATCTAGCAGATCTAGAAGCCTTGGAATATGGACTTAAAGCCTTGATTAACCTGCACTATCAAGAAAACTTAAGAGCAATCCAAATTCACTTTTCCCCCGCCAGGTTAGGGGATGAACTTGATGGGGAACAATTATTACTAAATTTTCCTGAATTAATTCCGCTTTAAAGATTTATAAAAGCTATAAGCTTTTTTTCGCTAATCTCAAATAAACATTCCTGGAAATATATTGGAGAAGATAACCATGAGAATGCTGCACACCATGTTGCGAGTCGGTGATTTAGATCAGTCGATCGCATTTTACTGCGATATTTTGGGCATGGAACTGCTCCGACGCAAAGATTATCCTAGCGGGGAATTTACTCTGGCATTTGTGGGTTATGGTTCAGAACAAAACAACACAGTAATTGAGCTTACCTATAATTGGGGGGTATCAGAATATGACTTGGGGAAAGGTTATGGTCATATTGCCCTGGGTGTCGAAGATATTTATGGTACTTGCGATCGCATTAAAGCCCAAGGGGGGAAAGTGAGTCGTGAACCTGGTCCCATGAAGCATGGCAGCACCGTCATCGCCTTTATTGAAGATCCCGACGGTTATAAAATTGAGTTGATTCAGCTAGGCACTCAAGGAGCGGCAAAGTAGGAAGAAGTTCACTCAATAGTAATTTATTCTTGACCAAGATAATTTTTGCTGCCCCTCGTTCCAATGCCAGCGGAGTAAATTAGCCTGTTGCCCAATAGCAATATCTGGCAAGGCGATCGCTTTTCTGGGGGATATCGTTGCCATAGCGATCGCTTTTTCGACCTTGCAACCCCACTTAACTAGATTCTCTACACCGACTAATAAAGGTAAAGTCGTACCCGATAATGTGCCGTCCGTTAATCTAGCTGTACCGCCCGTAACGGTAATTTGTCGCTCATCCCAAGGATAAACCCCATCAGTTAAACCCATTGGGGATAAGGCATCACTCACCAGGAAGATACCCTGTTCATAGTTACTAGCTTGCAAGAGAATTTCAACCATGATGGGGCAGACATGATTACCATCGGCGATTAAACCGCAATAGACATCAGGATTGACGATCGCTGCACCTAATAATCCTGGTTGGCGATGATGCAGACTGGGCATGGCATTGAAGCCATGAGTTACCATAGATGCCCCCTGTTGGAATGCTGCTGCTGCTTCCGTGGCTGTTGCTTGGGAATGTCCTAAGCTAACGATAATATGTTTGTCTCGCAGATAACTAATTGCCTGGTTGCTACTGTCTAATTCTGGGGCGAGGGTAATGACCTTGACAATCTGGCTATAGTCCCCTAAAACACGTTGAAGATGCTCAATGGTTAAGGGTAATAGATATTGTTCTGGATGCGCGCCCCGCTTCTGGTAGTTGAGAAAAGGTCCTTCTAAATGCACTCCTAATATTTGGGCTGTATGACTCTTCTCTTGAGTAGCCATAAACTGAGCGATAGTGGCAAGCGATCGCTGTATTTTATCTACCGAGGTGGTGACAATGGTGGGCAAAAAGCCATCTATCCCCTGGTGCCACAGAAAACCACAGATCTCTTGGAGCTTAGGTAAATCACTGGTTTCTAAGTCGGGAAAAGCCAGCCCTAAAGCACCATTAATCTGGAGATCTATTCCCCCCAAGGAGAGCCAATCTCCCTGTAAGTCTAGTATCGGGATATCTATTGAGCTTGCCTGGGAGGCGATCGCCGAACTTATACTCTTAATCTTGCCCCCTGCGATCGCTACCTGAGATAAACCTTGATTCCCGATAATCTGAGCATTCTGAATTAACAGATCCGTGTTCATCTAAAATATTTTCCTTTGACTTCCCTCGTTCTAAGATAAAGCTAAATTTTGTCGGATCACAGCAACAAACAAGATAAAATACAGAACCAGGAATTTAAGCAACAACCTTGAGTGAAACTACACCGTTAATTGGCATTATTATGGGCAGCGACTCCGATTTGCCCACTATGGAGCAGGCGATCGCCGTTTGTGAGGATTTTGCCGTCCCCCACGAGGTAGCAATTATTTCCGCCCATCGTACCCCAGACAGAATGGTTGAATATGCCCGCAATGCCTATCAAAAAGGTCTGAGGGTGATTATTGCAGGGGCGGGAGGAGCTGCCCACTTACCAGGAATGGTGGCTTCTTTGACAACACTGCCTGTAATTGGTGTTCCTGTTACTACCCGCCAACTCCAGGGAGTAGACTCCCTTTATTCCATTGTGCAAATGCCCAGAGGGATTCCTGTGGCAACAGTGGCGATTGGCAATGCTCAAAATGCGGGATTACTAGCGGTACAGATTTTGGCTACGAGTAATCCACAACTGCAAAGTCAGATTCAACAATATCGTCAAGATCTTTCCCAGACTGTGGTTGACAAACAAAAGCGCCTTGATAAATTAGGATATCAAGCATATCTAACTGAGATGTAAGTTTTAGCCCTAGATTATTGTCAAATCACACTGATCCCAGTGAATTTCGCTTTGAATAGTGAAATCATCAGGCAAATTAATCCTTAATCGACCGTTAAATGAGGAAATACGGTAAATTGCGTTACAATTCTTTACCCAGACTAGAAATTAGTGTAAACTACCTGAGAAAAGTCGTAGATCAAAAGTTAAGAGGAGCAAACGAAAAGATGCAGTCGGCTCAAACACTGCGAACAGTACCAAGAGAGTATTTGAAAGCTCCTGGTGGATTAAATCCTAATGTGTTGATGGTGATTGCAGCGATCGCGTTGCTGACGATGTCGACCACTGGCTACTTTCTCTGGGAATTCCCAGATTGGTGCTGTTTTACCGCCAATGTCCTGGCACTTCATTTGTCAGGAACAGTTATTCATGACGCTTCTCACAATAGCGCCCATAGCAATCGTATTCTAAATTCTATTTTGGGACATTGCAGTGCCTTAATGTTAGGCTTTGCCTTCCCTGTGTTTACCAGGGTACATTTACAACATCACGCCCACGTAAACGATCCTGAAAATGACCCAGATCATTTTGTCTCCACAGGAGGCCCTTTGTGGCTCATTGCCGCCCGCTTCTTTTACCATGAGTTCTTCTTCTTCCAAAGACGCTTGTGGCGTAAATATGAGTTGCTGGAGTGGTTTCTCAGTCGCTTATTCTTAATTGCGATCGTCGTCTTAGGAATTAATTATGGTTTTATTGGCTATGTAATGAACTTCTGGTTTGTCCCCGCAATGGTAGTGGGTATGGCTTTAGGTTTATTTTTCGATTATTTACCCCATCGCCCTTTTAAAGAACGCGATCGCTGGAAAAATTCGAGGGTTTATCCTAGCCCCATTCTTAATCTGCTAATCTTGGGACAAAACTATCACTTAGTCCATCATCTTTGGCCTTCGATTCCCTGGTACAAATATCAGTCAGCATATTACGATACCAAAGCGTTACTAGATGCCAAAGGTTGTGAACAGTCTTTAGGACTATTAGATGGCAAAAACTTTTTAAACTTTTTATATGACATTTTTCTAGG
>JBEANW010000404.1:0-2880 GCA_041165225.1 Cyanobacteriota bacterium
GCTCTGGTTCTTGCAGAGTTTCTTGCCAATTTTGGCTAGAACGCATCGCCACGTAGATTGTCATCAACAAACCATTGTCTAAAAACCAAGGCGGAGAATAGGAACTAGGTTGCATTAATTAACTGATATTACCCACTGATGTTACGCAAAACAACGAAAAATAGATAGTTTCAGTAAGTTATCCTAAAGGACGACGCGAAGCTAGTGTGACGCGAAACTAATCCTTTAGGGTTTCCCGATCTTCACAAATCAATGAGTGCGTAACGTCAGTTATTAAAATGAATTAAATAAAAATAAATTTGTTACAGAACCTTATATTTTGCAAAGCACGATTAACTGTAAAATTATAGATGTTTGGAGATTACTGCTGCCGATACATAAAATATAATGACGCTACAAACAATCAAACGATTAAGCACTTCAGAAGTTCTTTTAGGTAAATCTTTAGAAGAGTTAACCATCTGGGTACAAGAGCAAGGACAACCAGGCTACAGGGGGAAGCAACTATATCAATGGTTATATCAAAAAGGAGCGCGATCGCTCGTAGATATTTCTGTTTTCCCTAAGCAATGGCGCTTAGAAATGGCAGACTACCCCCTAGGGCGTTCAACTATTCATTATTCCAGTGTGGCACCAGATCAAACTCGCAAATATTTGTTGCGTTTGGCAGATGGTCTGATTATTGAAGCTGTTGGTATTCCGACTAGCAAAAGACTAACGGTGTGTGTTTCTTCGCAAGTTGGCTGTCCTATGGATTGTGATTTCTGCGCTACGGGAAAAGGCGGTTTTACTCGTAATCTCAAGGCTCACGAAATTATCGATCAGGTGTTGACGGTGCAAGAGGACTTTGAGCAGAGAGTTAGCAACGTGGTGTTTATGGGGATGGGAGAACCCTTGGCAAACATTGATGAGGTGGTGTCGGCGGTTAAATCTCTCAATCACGATGTGGGAATTGGGGCGCGATCAATTACAGTATCGACAGTGGGTATTCCTGGTAAAATTCAGCAGTTAGCACAGCACAGGCTGCAAATTGTCTTAGCAGTTAGTCTTCATGCCTCTAATCAGGCTTTACGGGAACAATTGATCCCCAGCGCCAAGAAATATACTTTAGATCACCTGTTAGATGAGTGTCGAGATTATGTCCAAGTAACTGGTAGAAGAGTTTCTTTTGAATATGTCTTGCTGGCAGGAGTTAACGATCTCCCCGAAAACGCGAAGGAATTAACTCAGTGCTTAAAAGGTTTTCAAACTCACGTTAACCTGATTCCCTATAATCCGATCTCGGAAGTTGACTACCAAAGACCTAGAGGTCACCGCATCAGAGAATTTTCAACTGTTCTCGAACAAGCAAACATCGCCGTCAGCGTGCGCTATTCTCGTGGCTTGGAAGCAGATGCCGCCTGCGGACAACTGAGAGCCTCAAAAGCTTAGGCTGGAATTTTGATTAATAGAACTAAAATTTATGGCAATTTGATTGGGTTAGGATTTTTTCTGGCTATAGCTACCAATAGTGTTGTTGCAAGTGTCTTAGGGCAGCAAAATCCAGAGTTGAAAGCCCCCGCTATCGCTCCTGCTTATACTATCAAGACTAACCAGTTTCCAAAACTCGAACAGCCCATCGGTTTAAAGCTAGCTGTGATTACAGTCGGCTTGGGTTTAATTAGTGCAGAATTATGGTGGTTTATGTTTAGTAAAGCAAAGTGAAGGGGCTTCGCCCCAGCTATTAGCTTTTGATTGATTTTAATTTTAATGCCGGGACGCAGACTTGAACTGCGGACACATGGATTTTCAATCCATTGCTCTACCACCTGAGCTATCCTGGCTGGCGTTTTTTGACGCTCAATCAATTTAGCAGAATGAATGTCTAATTTGCAACCCTATCTGGAAAATAATTGTAATCTCTACTATATCTGAACATATATTCATACTATAATTGGTATAGTCCATAATCGAAAGTAAGAGTGATATTATGACAACTACCAATTTACCCACCTTAGTAAAATGTGCTTGCGATCGCTGTCATTGTGAAATTTCTGTAGAGAATGCCATCAAAATGAACGATCAATACTATTGTTGCGAGCCTTGTGCCGATGGACATACTAAGGATCAAAGCTGCAAAATGCCAGATTGCAAATGTGCCTAGATTATCAATAGCTACAAGCTTTAAGCCTTTTAATTGACTAGCTGCATAGTAGCTTATTACGGTCGCCAAGCTCCTTTATTTATGTCCCTAGAAAAGTCACTGAAAATTCCGATTTGCAATACCCGTCATTCTGTTGATCTCGCTGGTTTAGAAGATCTTCGTCTCGAAGCTCTTGATAGTAGCAAAGCGCAGCAAATGGCGGAGTTTTTTCGTCTTTTGGGAGATGGTAATCGTTTACGGATCTTATCTTTGCTGGCTCAACGAGATTTATGTGTCTGTGACTTGGCTAGTCTTCTCTCTATGAGTGAGTCCGCCGTTTCTCATCAATTGCGAACTTTGCGTTCCCTCAGACTAGTGAATTATGACAAGCGAGGTAGAAAGGTTTTCTATCGTTTATTAGATCGTCATGTACTGGAATTATATCAATCAGTAGCAGAACATTTGGCTGAATTAGATCCTGTTTCCCAGACTGACTAATGAAACTCTCGATCCCAGATACCGAGATAGATATGTTCTTCGGGATTCCGCTGCACCACTCCTTCAAGATTATTGATGACAAAGTAGTGGCGATCGCTAGTTTTGAAGTATATTTGATTAAGATAATCGTCAATCACTGGTGAATAATTATCTTGCAACAACTGCTTCACCTCCTGCTTAATCGTCAGTAAGTTAACCGAATTAGCAAAAGCAATTTCCGCCTGGCGAACCTTGGTAGTTTTCGTATCGGTTAAGTAGCC
>JBEANW010000405.1:0-4568 GCA_041165225.1 Cyanobacteriota bacterium
TTGATGTTTCTCAACAATTACGCTCTACTGCTTTTCCATCTGCTTGTCACCCCAAAAAGACAAAAAGTCTCTTATTTACAGCGTAAGATTTTGGGTTACTGTAAAAGCCAGAAAAACTTTGAATTGATGTTGTGGATCAGCTTGTTCGACTACAACTATTGCACCTTCCACAAAAGTCTCCGTCAAGATTTGACTGGTGAGTCTCAGAAATTCAAGCGTCGTTATCAACATTTGACACCAGCTATGAAAATGGATCTAACTTCAACTAGGTTGGAATGGCGAGATTTAATTCTTGCACCCATCCCTGAAAACGCCCATGAATTCTTCTCACTGCCCCAACATCTGTAACTGATACAAGCTGGCATATAATCCCCCCGTTGCCAATAATTCATCATGACTGCCAGACTCCACTAATTCGCCTCGCTTCAGCACGAGAATTTTATCTACGTTACGGATGGTGGAAAGACGATGGGCGATGATGATTGCCGAACGATTAATCAAGATTTGTTCTAGGGCAGATTGAATTAGAGCCTCGGTGGAGACATCCAAACTAGAAGTTGCTTCATCTAAAATCAGTACATGGGGATTACGAATTGCTACCCGCGCAAAGGCCAAAAGCTGTTTTTGTCCCCCAGAGAGATTGGTTCCCCGCTCCCGCAAGACAGTATCGTAACCATCGGGCAGATCTTCAATCAAGCGATCAATATTAACTAACTTGGCAGCCTGTTTGACTTCTTCCAGGGAATAATTATCTCCCAAGGTAATGTTGCGTTTGACATCCCCTGCAAACAAGAAACTCTCTTGTAGAATCACGCCAATATAGCGCCGTAGATCTGCTTGGGGAATATCTCGAATATCAATCCCATCTACCAGGATTCTCCCTTTACTGGGTTCATAAAGGCGACAAAGTAACCGAATAATTGAGCTTTTCCCTGCCCCTGTCGGCCCAACTAAGGCCACCTTCTCCCCTGGCTTGATGGTGAAGTCAAGGTTTTTAATTACGTACTCATCTGGCTTGTAACCAAACCAAACGTTTTCAAAACGGATTTCTCCCGTTAAAGAATTTTCTGGATTATCGATATCCTTAGTATCTGGAGTTAACAGGGTGCGATGTCCATCGGCGATCGCAATTACCTTATCTCTAATTTCGATGGGTTCGTTTAAAAGTTCGGTAATCCTTTCAATGGCAGTGAATCCTGACTGAAACATGGTGAACTTATCCGCAAACTGCCGTAGGGGATTAAATAACCGTTGAGCATAGAGAATAAATGCCGATAATGCACCATAGGTCATGGTGTCTTGCAACACAAATATGCCTCCTAACCAGAGGACAGCAGCGATCGCTACTAGGGCAATCCATTCCAGAGTGGCGGAGACGGCAGAATCGTGGAAAATTGTTTTGTCGACTTCTAAACGATAGCGTTCGTTAATGGAGCGATACATCTCACCGTTATATACCTCACGGCGGAATAGCTGCACAATATTGATGCCCATGATATTCTCTTGTAGCATCGAGTTGAGTTTGGAAAGTTCCTCTCTGGCGGTATAATTTGCCTTACGATATTGTTGCTGAAAATAAATAATTAAAGCGGTGACAGGAATCAGCATAAACACCAGAATTGATGCCAGTTTCCAGTTAGTCACATAGATCATCACCACGATCGCTACAATGGAAACCAAATCACTGACGACTCCCACCGCCCCACTGGCAAAAACATCCCCCAAGGCTTCTACATCACTAGCAATGCGGGTAATTAATTTCCCTACAGGAGTGCGATCAAAAAAGCTGGAAGCAAGGGAAGTAACGTGGGTAAAGAGATCCTGCCGAACTTCCGCCGTAATTTCCTGTCCAATCTTTTGCACCAAATAACCCTGAACCGAGGCAAACATTAGCCTGACCAAAATAGTTAGCAGCAGCAACCCTGATAACAGATTAATTCCTTGATTTACCGACACCCCCGCCAGAAAACTCCAGGTTGGCTCATGTTTCAGTAAAGATATCGCTTGCCCCACAATCAACGGCTGAATTGAACCTGCCACCGCTAATGGCACGAGTAAGATCAAACAGATAACTAAAGTTCCCTTGCTTTTACTGGCATAAGGAATCAGCTTGAGGAATAATCGCCAGTCATTGTCCTGATTTCTGGCTTTATTTCTAACTTTATCTGGCTTGTTCGAGGCGATGGTCATGATTTTAAAATTCAACAGTAAAAAGCCCGTGGGATAAGCTGCGGTTTCCGCAGCTTATCCAACCACGTAAGAAGCCGAAAGCTTAAAGCTTATAAATTCAGAATAGCTAACTTCTAAATCTAGATACCAAGTCGTTAATCTGATCTCGATCCAAACGATAGCTTAAAGGATGAGCAATCAGTCTAGCACTACTTTCATACAGCACATCAATTTCAATTAAGCCATTTTCCTTGAGGGTTTTACCCGTCGAAACTAAATCAACGATCGCTTCTGACATTCCTGTAATTGGCCCTAATTCGACCGATCCAGACAACGGCACAATTTCGATGGGCAAGTCAATACCGTCAAAATATTCTTTAGCACAATTAACAAACTTAGAAGCAACTCTACCGTGGGGAGGCAACTCTACCGAACGGCGATAGGAACTACTAGCGGGTACAGCTACCGACAAACGACAGTAGCCAAATTCTAGATCAACTAGGTTAGCCACTTCTGGCTGCTTTTCCCGCAGCACATCATAACCCACCACACCGAGCTGTGCTTGACCATATTCGACGTACACAGGAACATCCTGCGCCCTCACCAATAAAGCTTTAGCAGTATTAGTTGGATCGGTAATCTGTAGCTGACGGTTGGTTTTATCTAAAAAGGCACTAAAATCTAAGCCTAAATTATTAAATAGCTCAATACTGTCTTTTAATAAAGCACCTTTGGGTAACGCGATCGTAATCATATTAAGTTATTAGCCAGAATAATAAGCAATACGTCCAGTGTGAATTAGTTTGACCTAAATTTATTAGTTTTTCTTCTGACAAGTTAGACTGTCAGGAAATAACGATATAAATCTGGCATAACTAACCAAAAATTTCCAAAGATCACGATAGTATTGTATAAAGCCTTAAAATCATCTCCGATATCTGGAATTACACCAGATCAAAAAAAATAAGCTTGTTTTGTACGTGGTATTAGGGTGATGTTCCCGACACAACTAACAGAGGTAGCAACCGCAATGGATTGTAGTCATATTCAGTTTTGTGCCGATAAATCAAAAGTAGACTTTGAACAACTGCAACGCTTGTTTACTAAAACTGCTTTTTGGGCGCGATCGCGAAATATGGACGACCTCAAAATTGCGATCGCCAATAGCAATCCTGTAGTTACTGTCTGGGATAGCGATCGCCTAATCGGCTTCGCCAGAGCCACCTCTGATGGCGTATACCGTGCAGGGATTTGGGATGTGATTGTTGACCCTGATTATCAAGGAGTCGGTTTAGGCAGAAAGCTAGTAGAAACCCTCCTATCTCATCCTCTGGTGAGCAAAGTAGAAAGAGTTTATCTAACTACTACCCATCAACAGAGCTTCTACGAGCGCATCGGCTTTGAGCGCAATGAATCCACCACGATGGTGCTGCACAAATCCGAATCCACCGAGGACTTAGCCCGAAGAATCCAAGAACTACCCCTAATAGCAGATCACTAACTATAAATTCTCAGGTAAAGAGCCACTAAGGGAAACTAATAATTATGGTTGCAGTAAAAAATAATTCTCCTCGTTTTACTTCTGAAGAGTATTTTACTTGGGAAGAACAGCAGCTAGAAAAGCATGAGTATATTAATGGTGAAGCCTATGCCATGAGTGGTGGCAGCAAAAATCATAGTTTAATCTCTGTGAGATTTATTACATTGTTTGCCAATCATTTAGAAGATAGTGGCTGTGAAACTGGTAACTCAGATCTCAGAGTTAATATTGTTGAAACCAATAACTATACCTATCCAGATGTCAGCGTAACTTGCGACGAACGGGATAGGACTACGACTCAATACATTACTTATCCGCGTCTGATAGTTGAGGTTTTGTCTGATACCACCGAGGCTTATGATCGAGGCAGTAAGTTTAGAATGTATCGGCAGAACCCGAGTTTACGAGATTATTTATTAGTTAGTTCTAAAAGTATCGAGATGGATTTGTATCATAAAAATGATGCTGGTGATTGGATAATTATTAATTATCAGGAAGGTGATACCATCGAACTAAAAAGCATCAATTTAAGTTTTGCCATCGAGCAAGTCTATCGTGGTCTGGATTTAACTCCAGAATCTTAACAGACTGGTACATATGATCATTTTGTTGAAAGCTGATAACAAAGCTCATTTATAACTACGCTGGGTCAATTCCACATTGTCAAACTCTAATTTTTCTTGATGTAAAACAGGAGTTTTCTCATCTCCTTGATACTGCCAGGCTGCGACATAGGAAAAATGCTCATCATTACGCTGGGCTTCTCCATCTGGGGTTTGACATTCCTCGCGAAAATGTGCGCCACAGGATTCTTCGCGATCCAACGCATCTCGCGCCATCAGTTCTCCCAACTCTAAGA
>JBEANW010000406.1:0-3881 GCA_041165225.1 Cyanobacteriota bacterium
TGATCTGGACTTGATTAATCAAGCTGTTGATGTGGTTATCAGTACCCTGGAGTTTGCTTGGGATCAGGAATATCAAGGTATTTATTACTTTATGGATGCTCAGGGCTATCCGCTGCATCAACTGGAGTGGGATCAAAAGCTGTGGTGGGTGCATTTAGAAACCTTGGTGGCATTATTGATGGGATACAACTTAACAGGAAGATCAGAGTGTTTGGAGTGGTTTGAACGAGTTCATCACTACACCTGGAATCATTTTACTGATGCTGACCACGGAGAATGGTTTGGCTATCTAAATCGTCGAGGAGAATTGTTACTAAATCTTAAGGGGGGTAAGTGGAAAGGTTGTTTTCATGTCCCTCGTGCTTTATATTTATGCTGGCAGCAGCTAGAAATTTTAAATTCTCCCTAGGATAGTTGCAATTTTGATACATTTGACCTAGATTCTTTATCAAATCTAAATTTGTTTTGTAGTATCAAACACTTATAATTTTTGAGATTAGATCAAGACAAAACAATCAAACAAAGACACAATAAGAAAACTTTTAAAGTTAAATAGGATTATACAATCATGGTTAGAAGAGGAACAGAAGCAGCAGGCGGGTTTTTATCAGGTTTTGGCAACTTCATTATGCGGGGTAATGTCATTGATTTGGCAGTGGCCGTAATTGTTGGTGCTGCCTTTAGCAAAATTATCGATTCATTAGTCGCAGATATTATCACTCCCGTAATTTTAAATCCCGCAATGAAAGCTGCGGGGGTAGATAGATTATCAGAATTATCGGCTGGAGGAATTCAGTATGGTTTATTTTTAGCGGCAGTGCTTAACTTTTTAGTTATTGCTTTCTGTATTTATTTGTTGGTGCAAGCCTTTGAGAAGGCTAAGAAACGTTTAGTTCGTCAAGAAGCCCTAGCAGAAGACGCACCCGATGCCACTCTTGTTGCTCAGGAAAGATTAACTGGTGCAATTGAACGTTTAACCAATGTCATGGAAACCAAGTAAACTTAGATCCCATTCAAAAAAAGCTCTAAGCTTTAAGCCTAGAGCTTAGAGCTTTTGTTAAAAGTTAGGATAAATCTCTCGATCAAATAGCTGGCGTATTTTATCCCCTAATTCTGGCTGATTAGCAATTACGTCTTGCACTAGGTATTCATAATCGGCTCGCACATCATAATCTAAACGTCTTTTAGGGGATTTAGCTTCGGGCATCCAAGTGGTATGGAAAGAGAAGCCAATATTGAGCTTGGGATGGCTTAATTTATACAGAGGACCCTGGTTTAATTTTCGAGCATCAAAGATCCAAATCTCGCTATTTTGCGACCATTCAGGGTCATTATCATCGCGATCGCTTTGGGACAAAAACTCGTCGGAAGTTAAGACCACACAAACAATATAGCCATCGGTTTGATCCTCGGCATCAGGACGAGGAATAAATTGGGAGGAAGTTCCTAAAGAACGATTATGGAACTGGTAATAATTGTCTGGATTTAACTCAATTTTAGTTTTCCCCTCGGCATTAGTTCTAATTTGCAGATGAAACAGACAAGAAGGCACCCCTTCATAGGTTAAGTTAACCACATTCTTCAGGTCTACCAGACGGGCTGGATAGCTCTCATAAGCTTCAACTGCTCGACGGGTGAGGGTGTCAGGCCAACAACCCCAACTATTCCAAAAGATATCGGTATATTTTTTAGTTGGTCGGTGGTCAGGGCAGACGTAAAATGCCGTAGACCAAGTAAGAAGGTATTTGGGATCGATCGCATTAGCTTGGGGATCTGCATGGTGGGCTGCCAACTGACGATTGAGTTCTTGGCGATCGCTTTCATCGGGAAATTGCTGGCGATCAATGACTGTCGCTGTTGCAGCATCAATGACCCAACGCCCAACACGACTGATGTCCATTGGACTTACTATGTTGCCCGCTAATCGATGGAGACGAGCAGTTAAATCTGGGTCGTCAAAGACATCCTGATCCTGGAGGTAATCGTGATCGCGATCGTCATAGGCAGAACGTTCATAGATGCGAATATACTCCGCAATATCCGTCCCCGCTAAATGGCTGGCATAAAGTACAATTTGACCATCCGTATCCTCATAATCGACTGTGTAGTGAGAAAATTCTGGTTCTAGCTCCACTTCTTGAGCAATGACGGCGGGTAATTTCTCCGACTGCTTCTGGAATATGCCGACCGATACCCGACTAGATGAAGTCTCTGAGGAGGTTAAGTCACTCCGCTTAACAATATACAGCTTGGTATAGGGATATTGAGGATAATTAAAAAAATCCATCAAGAAAATCTTAAAAGATGTCGCCAAAGAGTTTTGTTGGAAAGGCAAAGTATTCTCTAGAGAAAATTTAAAGGATGTTTCCACAAACACAATATGGTTCTTGGTAATCCCCATTTGGTGAACAGTTTGATCAATTTTTAAAGGGCGATTCCCTGGCAGGACAATATTCCACTTGCGACCTGGTTTGATTTCTACCTGCCGACCATCCCAGCCAATTAGATGGACAAAATCATGTCCTCCGCTGAAAAAATTGATCACTGGAATTAATCCTGTGGCTACGAAGCTGATTAAGTTCAGAATTCCCAGCAAGCCCGAATACAAAGAAATAAACACTATTTGCAGACTCTTCGCTAAAACCGAACTTTTGACAATGGACTCCACAGCGATCTTATTGTCTACCAATCTAGTTTTTAGCGATCGCGAAAAAGCGAACATAGTAGCAAAGGATTTACCAATATTGACGGTAAAGAGTTCTTCTGTATCGGGGTCAAAGACAGGATGAGCCGAACCCATCAAGTTTTTAAACGGTAGAACTTGGGGGGTAGGTAACAAATCTGACCAATCTTGATTTATGCCCACAGGAGTTAGGGTTTCCAGGGTATCAGGATCAATTTCATAAGGTCTGCCCACATCCCAGGTTACTAGCAAACGCTCAGTTTCATCATCCTTAAGCTGGAAGGGAACAAACGCAGTATTTAGTTGATTGCGAATACCCAAGCTATTCAAGGAGGCACGAGAAATGCCGACATTAGCAAAACCTAATCCCTGATAATGTTTGCTGTTTTGACCGTTGGCAGTAGCAAGATCTGCATAATAACAAGGCGGTTTCATTAACCGAGTTTTCAAGCTGGCATCTCCTGTGCCAAAACTCAAGCGATAAACCATGCCATCGCCATTATAAAGAGCCGTCCAGCCATCCCTACTCACCCACACTACTTCTTGATCGGGGGCTACTTTTGCAGAATTGGGGGAACCCACAGGGGCAACTAAAAAATAATGCCCCTGCAAATCATTCGGTAAGGTTGTAGCATTACCATCGGCATCTCTAACATTAAGCTGGATCGGTTCAATAAACTCTTCTCGGCTTACGACCACTACTGTTTGGGGAAATCTTGAAGGCAAGAGATCGCCAGCATTCTCCGATGTCTGCCTGGCTGAAAGTTCGATTGGTGTTTGACTCATAAATCTTGTAGCAAGAAAGCTGATCTCTCAAGATAAAGGGTTACTTTGCTTACTACGTCCCATAAACCATGATTTATGCCAATAGAGCTTTTTGTAACAATTATTTTTATTAGTATTTTTCGTCAGCTAAATCCGCCTCAGCGATGCCACGTTATTCTCAGTAACTTCATCGATCAAGAGATAGCAGTATCGGTTTTTGCCACTTCAGAATTATCCTGTTTGGGAGAAAAATAGGCTGTCACAATATGCGAAAGTAAACCTACGGGGCCAAAAAAGAGACACAAGATCAAGGAATGTCTCGTCCAAATCTTTTTTTCTTGTCCCTGCCAATAGATCCATCTCCCTAGAAATAGATCTACTATCAAAAAGTGAACCCATCCTGCACCTGCCGCACCTTCTTCTGAGAAGAAAC
>JBEANW010000407.1:0-2786 GCA_041165225.1 Cyanobacteriota bacterium
AGTCTGGCACTATTGGCAGTCATTTGTGCTGCCACCTTAATCTATGTCAGCGTTAACTTACAAACATCCTTCGTCGATGCCCTCTATTTTTCCGTGGGCATGATTACGGGGGCAGGAGGCAAAGAAGAAGTGGCGGAGGGGGCAGCAGACTACATTAAAGTCTTTACGGCGATCATGATGATTGTCGGGGCAGGGGTCATTGGTATCTGCTATGCTCTGATTAACGATTTTGTTTTAGGCAGTCGCTTTCGCCAGACCATCGACGCTGCCAGAATTCCGCGTCACAATCACCATATTGTCTGCGGTTTGGGAGGCATGGGTATTCAAGTGGCTCGCCAACTTCATGCCCAAGGATATGAGGTCGCGATCATCGAATCCGATCCCAGTAACCGCTATATTCGCGCTGCTCGTTCCCTGGGCATTCCTGTGATCATTGAAGATGCGAGTATGCCCTCTAGCTTAAAGGCGGTTAACATCAAAAAGGCCGTAAGTCTGATTGCCGTCACGAGCCATGACACTACTAATCTGGAAATCAGCCTCACCGCTAAAGCCTTAGCACCATATTTAAAAACCGTGGTGCGTAGCGGCGATCCCCAGTTTGCTCAATCGATGCAAGAAGTATTTGAGTTTGACCATGTATTGTCCCCTGTGGAGTTGGCAACCTATTCTTTTGCTGCTGCTGCTTTGGGGGGGAGAATTCTCGGCAACGGCATGACTCAAGATCTACTGTGGGTGGCTTTAGGCACGATGATTACCCCGAAACATCCTTTTTATCATCAAACAGTTCAGGATGCTGCTATTAAGAGCGATTTTGTGCCTTTATATCTAGAAAGACAAAGCTATACCCTGCACGGTTGGCAGTTGCTGGAAACCCGCTTACAATCCGAAGATGTTTTGTATTTAACCATGCCTGCTAGCGGTTTAGACCAACTATGGCGTACTTCCAATGCCGATGACGACTTTCTTGATCGCCTTGAAGGTAGTTTAAGCAACTAACTAACCCAAGACTCCTGCTGCGTTGATGGCGGATTATTTATTTGAAGTTGCGATCGCTTTTCGGTCTCTACACATAAAAGAGGCGATCGCCTTTTGGGCAAAATTGTCGTGTAATTACACTGATGTCAGATAAATATACTCTTCATATAATATTGCTTAAAGACTCTAAAACAAGCACCTTGATTCTGAAGATTAAAGGCAAATAAACTACTAGAAATAGTCATTATTTACGTTGTTAAACTAAAAACAATTATTTTAGGTGCGATAAATAAAAAACGGCAAATAGGTAAATATATGCAAGAAAAATCTTTATTCAATTGTTATTTGATTGGAGAAGGGAATTTACTTATAGAATGTGCCGAAATATTGCTTCGACACAACCATGAAGTAAGAGGAATCGTCTCTCCAGATAGATCAGTAGAACAGTGGGCAAAGGCTAATAACATTGTCTTCCTAAAAAATCTTCAAGCATTATTAGCACTCTTAAAAACAACTAAATGTGACTATCTATTTAGTGTTGTCAATCATTCAATTTTATCGCCAGAAATTTTAAATTTGGCAGGTAAATCCATTAATTATCATGATGCCTTGCTACCCAGATATGCAGGAATTAATGCTTCTGCTTGGGCAATTATTAATGGAGAAAAACAACATGGTATCACCTGGCATGAAATGGCAGCAGGAATTGATACGGGAAATATTATCAAGCAAATCGCCATCGATTTAGAACCAGCAGAAACAGCTTTGAGTCTGAATCTTCGCTGCTATCAAGCAGCGATCGCCGCTTTTACTGAATTAATTGCTGAATTGGCAACGGATCAACTAACCTTGACTCCTCAAAGCTTAGAAGAACGTAGTTATTTTAGTCGTCAGCAAAAACCTCAAGCCTTGGGTCTGATAGATTTTGAGCAACCCGCAGCGGTAATTGATAATTTATTACGGGGGTTGGATTTCGGCAATTATCCTAATCCTCTGACCACCGCCAAGCTGTTATTAAATTCCGTAGATCATCCAGATGGTATGGATTTGGACTACGTAACGGTGACTAAGGTACAAGTACTGCCTACTAAATCACCACAATTACCAGGAACAATTATCGATATTCAAGACAGCCAATTAATTGTCGCCACCCCTAGTCAAGATATTGCCCTGCAACGCCTTCTTACTAGACAGGGAGAGGTCACCTCAGTGGGAGCATTGGCTAAAGATTATCAACTTAAACAGGGACAAAAGTTACCAACAGTTTCAGCAGAATTGAGCGCTGGGATCGTTAAATTGGCTGGGGAACTGGCACCAGGAGAAAGCTATTGGTGCAAACAATTAGCTAAGGGACAACCTTTTGTGCTGCCTGGGATGCAAAAGCTTAAAAATCAGACCGCTGTCCAAGATTATCAACAGGTGAAACTGCCTTTAAGTCCAGCGGTAGTTAGTTCGATTCAACAAACCTATGGCAGATCAGCACTGGGAGAAGTTATTGTGGCTGCCTGGGGGATTTGTTTAACCCGTTTGAGTGGCAATCAACAAATTACCATTGGCTTTGAGAGGTCTAACAGCGATCGCCACCTTGACTTGTGGTTTGCAGATTATCTCCCTGTCAATGTCCAGATTACACCAGAACAAAACTTTGCTGAAGTAGTTGAGGCGATCGCCCAGAGGAGAAAACTCAATCAAAAATATTCAACTTACGCCAGGGATTTAAGCCTACGCTACCCCCAATTAGCTAACAAACCCAAGAATTTTGCCATCGCTGTCCCCCAAGAAAATCAGGCAGATTATCCTAAAAGTGATTT
>JBEANW010000408.1:0-3671 GCA_041165225.1 Cyanobacteriota bacterium
CTTTCTTCTACATAGACAAGAGTAGGATCTGGGCGATCGCTATTAACAAAATGACGGAAGCGTTGCAGTTTGGATTCGTCATCCAGGGTAGCTTTCCACTCACACTGATAGGTATCGACTAGCTGCTGCATTTGCGCTTCTAGTTCGTCACAGATCCCCAAGGAGTCCTCAATCACCACGCTCTTGAGATAGTCTAAACCGCCTTCTAACTTAGTAAACCAAACGGAAGTCCGTTGAAGTTTGTCCGCAGTGCGAATATAAAACATTAAGAAGCGGTCTATATATTTAATCAGGGTTGCCTTATCGATGTCCGTCGCTAACAACACCGCATGTTGAGGATTCATCCCACCGTTACCGCAGACGTAGAGATTCCAGCCATTTTCCGTGGCAATTATGCCAAAGTCTTTACTCTGGGCTTCGGCACATTCGCGGGTACAGCCAGATACGGCAGATTTTAGCTTATGGGGCGATCGCAAACCACGATACCGTTCTTCCACTTCAATTGCTAAACCAGTGGAATCATCCACCCCAAAGCGACACCAAGTACTACCTACACAAGATTTGACTGTCCGCAATGCTTTACCATAGGCATGACCAGATTCAAAGCCAGCATCTACTAACCGTTTCCAGATGGCAGGTAATTGCTCTACCCTGGCACCAAATAAATCTACCCGTTGAGCGCCAGTGATTTTGGTATAGAGTCCAAATTCCTGTGCCACTTGACCAAGAACAATCAGTTTTTCGGGGGTGATTTCCCCTCCTGGTATCCGCGGGATGACGGAATAAGTACCGTCTTTTTGGATGTTAGCTAAATAGTAGTCATTGGTATCTTGTAAACCGACATGGGGAGTTTCTAGGATATATTCATTCCAGGTAGAAGCCAAAATGGAAGCTACAGCAGGTTTACACACTTCGCAACCCATCCCTGTGCCGTGTTGTTCGAGTAAGTCAGCAAAGGTTTTGATCTGATTAACTTTAACTAGGTGATATAGTTCTTGACGGGAATAAGCAAAGTGTTCACAGACATGATTTTTGACTTCGATTCCTGCTTTTTTGAGTTCAGTTTTGAGAATATCTGTAACCAAAGGAACGCAACCACCGCAACCCGTACCTGCTTTGGTGCATTTTTTCAATGCGCCCAGATCCATTACTCCATCAGCGATCGCCGTACAGAGATCCCCCTTAGAAACGTTGTTACAAGAACAGATCTGGGCAGTGTTGGGCAAATTATCTACCCCTAACAGTGGCGCACTTGCTCCTTCTCTGGGAGGAACTAATAAATCTTCTGGGTGAGGAGGGAGAGTAATTTGATTTTGCACCAGTTGCAACAGATTACCGTAAGCAGAAGCATCACCGATTAAGATCCCACCGAGTAACAGCTTGCCATCTTCGGACAAGACGAGCTTTTTATAAGTACCATTCACCGCATCGGTAAAGGCTAACTTTTTCGCCCCTGGAGTTCTCCCAAAGTTATCCCCAAAGCTAGCTACATCTACCCCTAGTAACTTGAGTTTAGTAGACATATCTGCCCCTGCAAAAGTTTGTGTTCCCGCCTGGGAAATATTATCGCTAGCGACTTCTGCCATATTATAGCCAGGGGCAACTAAACCAAAAATGAAATTGTTATACAGGGCGCATTCCCCAATAGCGTAGATATCAGGATCACTAGTCAGACAGTTATCGTTAACTACAATCCCGCCTCTTTCGCCGACAGTTAAACCGCATTCCCTAGCCAACTGATCACGGGGGCGAATACCTGCGGAGAAAACAATCATATCGGTAGCTAATTCCTCACCATCGGCAAATTCCATTTTGACCAGTTTGCCATTGGCACTGACAATATTAGTGGTTGATTTGCTGGTATGTACCTGTACCCCCAAGGCTTGAATCTTTTCTTTTAAAACTTCTCCCCCCGCTTCATCGATCTGTACAGGCATCAATCTAGGAGCAAACTCCACCACATGAGTCTCTAAGCCCATAGATTTAAGGGCATTGGCACATTCTAAACCGAGTAAACCACCCCCCACAACTACCCCGACTTTAGATTGCTTACCCCAAGCCGCCATACTCTCCAAGTCTTCAATAGTACGATAGACAAATGTTCCAGGGCTGTCATTCCCTTGGATGGGTGGCACAAAAGGATAGGAACCTGTGGCTAAAATCAACTTGTCATAGGGGATTTCCACTCCATTGGCGGAAGTTACAGTTTTATGATCCCTGTCGATAGCCGTGACGCGATCGCCAATATGAATTTCAATATTATGTTCTTGATAGTAGCCTGGTTCCACCAGAGTCAGATCCGCTGCGGTTTTACCTGAAAAGTAACCGCTTAAGTTAACGCGATCATAAGCTACACGGGGTTCTTCACAGAAGGTAACTAAATTCCAAGCTGACAATACATCTTTATGCACCATCAACTCTAGGAATTTATGACCAACCATACCGTTACCAACCACAACTAAATTCTTTTTGTTGGTCATTGAAATAAATTATTCCATAGTTCTACATGTTCTTAATTTACAAATTTTGTCTAACTTTACCATCAGCATCTTGTTTAAATTGCATGCTTCCTATGGATAAATTGCATTACAGATGACATAGATGCAGATTTAAGCTTCCAGGCGATCGCTTTAAATCACTTTTATTGTGGAATTTTTGCCCTGTAATGAGAAAAAACCAGAAAAAAAGCACCTAATGTAGTCTTAAGTACCTTTTTTTTTAGAGAGAGTGTGTTATAAATATTTTATAGGTTAATTGACTTAGAAAGAATCTATTCTTTGCCTATATGCTGATTGTTTTAGACGAGTTTTCCTTCGAGCCTAGCTCAACAGCTAACAGATTTCTCTACCGACAGTTTAGATCAAATTAATTTTTCGACATCCTAGTCTAGTGTATCTACCACTAGACTCGGACAACTGACCCCGAATAACCTTCTTATCCGGAGATGCATATATTATGACACAGTGGTCAAGCTTTTGGAAAGCGTTTTCCAACCTACACACACGTTCCATTTGTAATAAGCAATAACTTTTGCCAAGATAATACCTCAACACTTTTGCCTATATTTGTCTGTTTAAAGTGTTGCACAAGAGATTGTCAGCAAAGAATTCTAAAATAAGCAATCGCTCTATTGATCTATAGAAATACACTGCTTTGCAAGTTGAATGCTAGCAGCGGGGATGGTCATGCTTTTTCTTGGCTAATAGTAGCCAGGATGCTTATTAAGCGATCGCTTGTAAGAGTGCTTTGGCTATTTTATAGAGCGAAAAGTTTTTTTTGGCATTGCTGATGCAAATAGAAACGTAAAAACTTTCCATGAGATTTTTGAGCAATGATTATTGTAATGAAGCCCAAGACTCCAGCCATCGAAATTCAACGCATAAGTGAAGAAATTAGCTGCTGGAACCTAATCGTCGAAAAAAGTATTGGTCAACATCAAGTAGTAATTGGTTTGATTGGTGACACAGCAGAACTTGAACCATCAAGGGTGCAAGCCTTGAGTCCATTTATTGAGCAAGTTGTGCGGATTGAAAAAGCCTTTAAACGAGTCAGCCGTGAATTTCGTCATGGTGAACCTAGTACCGTCTCTGTGACAACCCCAAATGGATTAGTGCAGTTTGGAGAAGATTGTCCTGTGGTGCAGATAGCGGGGCCTTGTTCCGTCGAAAGTG
>JBEANW010000409.1:0-2509 GCA_041165225.1 Cyanobacteriota bacterium
GGGCCATTCCAAATTACGGCATTACAGTCAGCCAGAGCATCTTGAAATACTTTAATGGAATCAGGGCCAATATCTAGTCCCATCCAGCCATCAGGAATATCATTGATGCTGACAGTTTTTGCATTAGCATCAGGTGCGAAATTATCAGCTACCACTACATCAGTAGGCAAGAGCAATTCTACCCCTTGTTCTTTGGCTTTGGCTTCTAAGGACTTAGCAAGTTCAAGCTTGTCTTCTTCCACCAAGGAATTACCCACCTTCAAGCCACGAGCTTTATAGAAAGTAAAGATCATCCCGCCACCAATCAGCAGCTTGTCGCACTTGTCTAATAAAGTTTCAATTACGCCAATTTTGCTGGAAACTTTTGAACCACCAATAATCGCTGCCAAAGGACGCTTAGGATTATCTACGGCATCTTGAAGATAGTCTAATTCCTTCTCAATCAAATAACCAGCAACGCTAGGACTTAAATAATGAGTCACCCCTTCAGTAGAAGCGTGAGCGCGGTGAGCCGTACCAAATGCCTCGTTAACGTATAGGTCGGCATTAGCAGCTAGCTGTTTAGCAAATTCAGGGTCATTTGCTTCTTCTTCATTATGAAAACGTAGGTTTTCTAACAAGATAACCTGACCATTGCTCATAGCATTGACAATAGAAGCTACGCTGTCCCCAACACAATCATCACACTTAGTAACCTCTTGTCCTAATAGCTCAGAAAGTCTTTTAGCAACTGGAGTCAGACGCAATTCTTCTTTGACCTCGCCCTTGGGACGACCCATGTGGCTACATAAGATTACTTTCCCGCCTTTACCCGTTAAATCTTTAATGGTGGGTAACGCAGCTTTGATGCGAGTATCGTCGGTAATATTGCCACTACCATCTAAGGGAACATTAAAATCGGCTCTTACTAAAATTCTTTTTCCAGAAATATCTGCTGGGGTCAAACTTGCGACAGTCTTCTTAGCCACTACTACTTTCCTCCTAATTGCTTGTTAAATAAATTAATAAAAATCACCCAAGTTCAAAGATAAACATCAAATAAATTTGAAATTTGGGGCTAGGATTAATCTACCAGAGGGACTGCACTAAAGGAAGCATCCTTCTACAGTAATTATTCGGCAAGGGGATCGGCGCGATCGCCATGACCACTTCGATCTTGTTTTATGAGCTTAAAATAAAGCGATCGCTATAAGAATTTAAGATCTCGTTGCAAGTCTTGGCTAGATATTTTGCACCCACTCAAGGGATAACTTTTTCTGCGATCGCACACAGTCTTGGAGGTAGAGATTTATGAGACTCTGATATGGAATTCCCATCTCTTCAGATAAACTCTTGAAATAATCTATGACTTCTTCTTCAAGTCGAATCGTCACCTGCTTTTTGAGTTTCTTGAAGTATGGATTCTGAACTGAGTCAGAGAAATCGTACTCGTCTTTCATAATGAAAATCTAACGAAACTCCATGCTTCCGTTCATTGACCTTGGCTTTTTGATTATTCCAATCGAAAGCTAACTCGCTCATACTTATATTGTAACTACAAAGTAGTTTTTACACAAAATAGCGATCGCACTTGAATTGTGTTGCGAATGTTTCTGTATACCACTCTCTTGGATATGCGATCGCCAAGGTGACTTTGATCGTGTTGGATGATAGCTTAGGAAGCTTGTTGTTGGGTTTCACTCCGTTCTACCCAACCTACAAAATTGGCGATCGCACTGGTAAAAGTCAGATCGCTCAATTAGCTTCTATGCAAGCACTCTGAGGATTTTTTTTCAACGTTTTGGAACAATTCTGGCATGCACAAGTCATACGATGTATCACCCAATGTAAATACAGGTAATTTAATCAATGATTGCACGAGCGCGCATTTTTACCCTGATTGGGGTCAGCGTTTTGGGGCTTGGTAGCACAATCGCACTTTCCGGCTGCACGCGCGGCGGAAACCTTAGCGTCGTCAACCTATCCGCCACCGAGCTGACTAACGTCGTCGCCACTGGATCGGGACTCAATCAATCGATCGGTGCTATTCCGGCAGGCCAGCAGCGTGAGGTTTCCTTGAGAGTTCCTGGTGAATCTGCCCTGAAACTCGACTTCAACGCCAACGGCAAGCATTTCACATCAGGTCGTCAAGGCTACGTTGAGGGTGGCTACAACATCAAAATCACAGCGATTGTTGCCCCTGATTTCACCGTTAAGGTTGATACAAATAATTAACAAAGTACCGCGTTGAATTTGGCCAAAAATGGGAGCGATGTCATCGTTACTTACCTCTTTTTTATCACTTTCCGAAAATTAAACTACAATAAAATAAGTTGTTGTTGGTTGTGAGGGAGAGAGAGCAATGGATGTAGAATTACAGATTCTCAAACATTTAAAAAGAGATGCTCGACCAACAGTTTCCATCATCGATCAATATTGCTCGGCTTATAATGACTTATTTTCTGATGTAAGAAGTTACGTCGCGTTTTGAGTAGGAAGCTTCCCACTCAAAAGCCGACTGTAGGAATGT
>JBEANW010000410.1:0-2639 GCA_041165225.1 Cyanobacteriota bacterium
TATCGCAGTTCAGATTACGTGTATTCTCTAGCACTTTAAAATCTTTAACCAGTGAATTTAAGGAAGTTAAGGGAGAAGATATGGAAAAATGTAAGGAATATCACTAGAATTACTGACTACCCATAGGTTAAAACACGGAGAAAGAGAAAGGGAAAAGCGATGCAGCGGACGCGAAGGACGCGAAGCTAATCCTTTAGGGCTTATCCGAAGGTTTATCAAAAAATGTTTGTCAAAAAATAATCTAAGTGCCAATGGGTGTATTAGCCATTACTTATGAGTCAGTCTAAGCGAAAGCGACATCGTGGCGTTGTTCTTACCCCTAATGGATTAAGAAGGCTGCAAGCTGCAAAATTGCAATCTGAGGAACAGGAAAATTTCAGTGAAAAATATACCTACGAACAGATCAGTGAGCTTACCAGTTTAGACCTCAATACCATCAAAAAAGTATTAGAAGGAAAACAAGGAGTAGATAAGCGATCGCTAGAAAAGTTTTGTTTAGCTTTCCATGTCGAGTTACTAGCGGAATTTTATACCAAACCGAAGGTTAATCAACGTCAGGATTGGGGAGAGGTCGTTGCCCTAGATGATTTTTTTGGGCGCACCCAAGAGCTTGAAACTTTATCTCGCTGGGTACTGGAGGAGCGTTGCCGATTAATCGCGCTACTAGGGATGGGCGGGATTGGTAAGACCACCTTGTCGATTAAGCTAGCCCAACAAGTTGCCTCAGAATTTGACTGTGTAATCTGGAAGTCTTTAAGGGATGCTCCTCCCGTTGAAGAAACAGTAACTGATTTGATCGAGTTTTTATCAGCAGGACGAGAAACGGCGGTTAACAAGATCCCACGACTGCTGGATTATTTGCGTTCTGAACGATGTCTGATTATCTTTGATAATACTGAATCCTTGATGGATGGTAATCATCGAGCAGGAAAATATTGCCAGGAATACGCAGGCTACGGCGAACTAATTAGGCTAATTGGTGCTACCAAGCATAATAGCTGTCTGATTTTAACCACCAGAGAAAAATCACCAGAGATAGTTGTTTTAGAAGGAGATCATCTCCCTGTGCGCTCTTTGTCCTTAGCTGGTTTGAAAGAGGGTCATGAAATAATCAAGGTGAAGGGACTGACTGGTACAAAACTAGAGCTAGACACTTTGAGCGATCGCTATAATGGCAATCCTTTAGCCTTAAAAGTGGTGTCCGCGACCATTAAAGATCTCTTTGGGGGGAATATTACCGAGTTTTTGCAGCAGGAACAAGCTGTTTTTGGTGATATTCGCGATCTACTTGACCAGCAATTTACCCGCTTGTCAGATTTAGAACAGGAGATTATGTACTGGATTGCGATCGCTCGTGAACCAATTTCCCTGAACCGACTGCGAGAAAACTTAGTCTTTCAAGTATTACCAAGTAAGCTACTAGAATCGGTTGAATCTTTATCTCGACGTTCCTTAATTGTTAAAAATGGAGCTTCCTTCAGCCAACAGTCTGTAGTCATGGAATATCTTGCTAGTCGTTTGGTAGAAGAAGTCTGTGAAGAAATTATTAGTTTACAGCCCAAGCTGTTACGCAACCATGCTCTCATTAAAGCCACTGCCAAAGATTATATTCGCGAAAATCAAATTCGCCTGATTCTCCAACCAGTCATCAATCAACTTTTAAGCTTGTTTAGAAACAAACAAGACCTGGAAAGACAGCTTCGCCAAATTCTGCTGATCCTCCAAGAAACATCACCCCTCGCCAAATGTTATGGAGCAGGCAATATTCTGAATCTGTTGTGTCATCTGAAAAGCGACTTAACAGGTTACGATTTTTCTAATTTATGTGTTTGGCAAGCAGATTTACGTCGAGCCAAACTACACCAGGTTAACTTTAACAATGC
Organism: Cyanobacteriota bacterium; assembly: GCA_041165225.1. Taxonomy (GTDB): domain Bacteria; phylum Cyanobacteriota; class Cyanobacteriia; order Cyanobacteriales; family Xenococcaceae; genus Waterburya. Next base: position 1,884 of record JBEANW010000410.1, read on the forward strand.
GGATCTCTCCAAATCCCTCTTTGCCGAAAATTTCGGGGGAGTTTGGTCAGTGGCATTTAGTCCTGATGGAGAATATCTGGCGGCGGGGGATACCAAGGGCAATATCCTCTTGCGACGAGTCGCCGATGGACAACCAATGCGTATTTTCACAGGTCATCATGCCTGGGTGGTTTCCTTGGCATTTAGTCCTGATGGTAAGACCCTAGCTAGCGGAAGTTGCGATTCCACAGCCAAGCTGTGGAATATTGCCACAGGTCAATGTCTGCATTCCCTCGAAGAACACGAACAGGAAGTCTGGTCAGTAGCATTTAGCCCTGATGGTACAACTTTAGCCAGTGGTTGCGATGACGCTCAAGCGAGGATCTGGAGTGTCAGCACAGGAGAATGTCTGCAAATGCTTCAGGGTCATCAAAGCGAAGTGCTATCGGTAGCGTTTAGTTCCGATGGACAAAAGTTAATTAGCGGTAGCCAAGACAGTACCATCAGGGTGTGGGAGCTGAACCAGGGAACAGAGGTACAAATTTTTCGTGGTCATGAAGACGGGGTGCGTTCGATTTCTCTAAGTCCCGATGGTCAAATACTCGCTAGTGCTAGTAGCGATCGCACTATTAGATTATGGGAGCTTCAGACGGGCAAATGTCTCCAAGTTCTTGCAGGTCATACCACTGTCGTATTGTCTGTAACTTTTTCTCCCCAGGGTAATCTTTTGGCGAGTAGCAGTATTGGTCACAAAGTAAGGTTATGGGATGTGGCTAC
>JBEANW010000411.1:0-8772 GCA_041165225.1 Cyanobacteriota bacterium
AGCTTGGTCTTGAGCTTCAAATAGTTCCCAAGAAGGCATGGAGACGACACGCACTTTCTTGCCATCAGCAATTAGTTTTTCCGCAGCACCAACACAAAGTTGTACTTCACTACCAGTACCAATCAAGATCAGATCTAACTCTTCAGGCGCGAACCCACAGGAAAGCACATAAGCACCTTTCTCTGCTTTTTCAATGGAACTGCCTGCTAAGTTAGGTACACCCTGGCGAGATAATGCCATCAAGGTAGGTTTGTTTTGTTTGGCGTATTTGATCGCCACTTTATAGGCTCCAGAAACTTCGTTCCCATCCGCGGGACGAATTACTGTCAAGTCAGGAATCGCTCTTAAAGAAGCAATGGTTTCGATGGGCTGGTGGGTAGGGCCATCTTCCCCTTGACCGATGGAGTCATGAGTCATGACCCAAATGGAACCCACTTCTGACAGTGCCGAGAGGCGAATTGCCGCCCGCATATAGTCGGTGAAGATTAGGAAGGTAGCACCATAGGGAATTAATCCTGAAGCATGGAGCGCCATTCCGTTACAAATTGCTCCCATGGCATGTTCCCGCACCCCAAAGTGAACGTTACGGTTTTGATAAGCGCCTTTTTGGAAATCACCAAAGCCTTTTAACTCAGTGAGATTGGAGTGGGTTAAATCTGCCGAGCCACCGATTAATTCAGTGACCACGGGAGCTAGTTTATTTAAGCAACCTTCAGAATACTTACGAGTGGCTAATCCTTTCTCCTCAGGAGTGAAAGTGGGTAGGACATCCGCCCAACCATCGGGTAATTTACCACTAACAAAGCGCTCAAATTCTGCTGCTTCTTGGGCATACTTAGCTTTGTAGCCAGACAAAACCTGATTCCAAGCCTGTTCATCGGCGGCACCCCGCTCCACTGCTTTACGCATATGGTTTAGTGCTTCATCAGGGATTTCAAACGGCTCGTAATTCCAGCCCAAACTTTCCCGCGTCAACTTGATTTCGTCTGTACCCAGAGCTGCACCATGTATTCCTGCCGTACCCTGTTTATTGGGTGCGCCATAACCAATGGTAGTAGTTACCTTGATCATGGTGGGTTTATCGGTGACGGATTTGGCTTCGGCAATGGCTTTGGCGATCGCCTCTAGATCTGTATTCCCGTCTTCAACATGAAGCACATGCCAACCATAGGCTTCAAAACGCTTGGAAACGTCTTCGGTAAAGGCGACATCGGTAGAACCGTCAATGGAAATGTGGTTGTCGTCATAAAGGGCGATTAATTTCCCTAGTCCTTGGTGTCCAGCGAAGGAACAAGCTTCGCTAGAAATACCTTCCATGTTGCAGCCATCACCCAAAATTACGTAGGTGTAGTGATCCACTAGGGTAGCATCGGGCTTATTGAACTTCGCTGCTAGGTGAGCTTCTGCTAGGGCCAAACCCACACCATTAGCAATCCCCTGACCTAAAGGTCCAGTGGTAACTTCGATTCCTGAAGTGACAAAGTTTTCAGGATGTCCTGGGGTAGCAGAACCCCACTGACGAAACTGTTTAATATCCTCGATAGATACACTATCGTAGCCTGCCAAATAGAGCAGGGCATACTGCAACATTGACCCATGACCAGCGGAAAGCACAAAGCGATCGCGGTTAAACCACTTCGGGTTCTTGGGGTTATAGCGCATGAACTGATCCCACAGCACAAAAGCCATCGGTGCAGCGCCCATCGGTAATCCTGGGTGTCCAGAACTAGCTTTTTCTATGGCATCTACTGCCAAAAAACGAATCGAATTAATACAAAGTTCTTCAACTGACTTAGTTGATTGGGTGGCAACTACCATATTTGTTATATAAATAAACTACGATAAAACAAAAGAATTGGGTGTGCTTCGACGCTACCAAGGGGATTTTGAGATCAGACTGGATTATATTTAAAGATATTTTGTCGAGTCTTGTGGTTATCTTCTCATCCTAGAGGAACCCCTAGCAAGCTTCCGCACTTTTCAAACACGTTTTAAACATCTTTCAACTTGAAAGATTTAGCTATATTTTTTAAAAGCGAGGGTAACATTATGACCCCCAAAACCAAAGGAATTCGAGAGAGCAACGTTTACTTGGTGTTCGCGACTAACATGGGGAATATAGTCGAGGTCGCACTCTGGATCTGGATGCTCTAAATTAATCGTCGGTGGCACTCGATCATTAGCGATCGCCATCACCGTCGCCACCGCTTCAATTCCTCCAGAACCCCCTAATAAGTGACCAGTCATGGACTTAGTAGAACTAACGACAATTTGACTTGCCCTGTCCCCCAAAGCCTTTTTGATCGCCTTAGTCTCGTTAGAATCATTGGCCTGAGTACTAGTGCCATGAGCGTTGATGTAATCCACTTGATTCGGGGTCAAATCTCCATCCAATAAAGCCAACTCGATCGCTTTGGCAGCCCCCTGCCCTCCTGGGACGGGAGATGTCATATGATAGGCATCACAGGTCATACCATAGCCGACGATTTCCCCGTAGATTCTCGCACCACGGGCTAGAGCCTGATCGAGTTCTTCAATAAATAAAATTCCCGAACCTTCCCCCATGACAAAACCATCGCGATCGCGATCAAATGGTCGGCTGGCACTACCAGGACTATCATTACGAGTAGAAAGAGCCTTTGCCGAACAAAAACCAGCAAAAGAAAGAGGAGTTACCGCTGCTTCCGCACCACCGCAAATCATTGCCTTGGCATAGCCCCCTTGAACCAGGCGAAAAGCATCACCAATGGCATGGGAACCTGCTGCACAGGCGGTTACAGTACAAGAATTAGGTCCCTTAGCTCCCGTGTGAATTGCCGTCAACCCCGCTGCCATATTACTGATCATCATCGGAATGGTGAAGGGACTCACTTTTCTGGGGCCTTTGGTAATCAGGTTCTCATTTTGAGTTTCCATCACTTGCAAACCGCCTACTCCCGTCCCAATTAAGACTCCCACCTGATCGGCGTTTAGCTCATTAATCTCAAACTTGGCATCGGCGATCGCCTGGATACTGGCACAGACCCCAAATTGAGCAAAGCGATCCATCCGTTTAGCATCTTTTTTATCGAGATACTCGTGGGGGTCAAAGTCCTTAACTTCCGCAGCAATTTGACAGGCATGTTCGGAGGCATCGAATAAAGTTACTGCCCCTACTCCACTTTTCCCCTGCAATAGACCATCCCAATAGTCCGCTAAATTTTTACCAATGGGAGTAATTGCACCCAAGCCTGTGATTACAACTCGCTTGTTTTGCCTATTTGTCATTTTTGCTCTCTTCTCTCTACGCTTTTGCTATGGCACTTTTGCTATGGCACTTTTGATTCAGGCTGCCCTCTATAATATATTCATCTTCGATTAAGCTAGGACACTTGTTAAGATTACTTCTGACGATTACTTCAGCAAAGTTGGCAGCCGCGATCGACATCCTTAATTTAGAAGGACAAGAATTAAGCTGCGGCAGTTTCCTTACTAATATGCTCTACCGCTTTACCAACGGTATCGATTTGTTCGGCTGCTTCGTCAGGAATCTCGATATCAAATTCTTCTTCTAAAGCCATAACTAATTCTACTGTGTCTAGAGAATCAGCACCCAAATCATTAGCAAAGCTCGCCTCTGGAGTAACGCGATCAGCTTCTACTTCTAGCTGGTCAACGACAATACCTTTTACTTTTTCAAAAATTTCTTGATTCATTGATTTCTTCCTTGTAAATAACCCGTTTCTAACCACGTAAAAGCCTAGTTAAATTAGACGGGTTTTCTAATCAAACTAAACCCTAGCTTTAAAAAAAGCGGCAACTCTCATCTTATCGGAAAGAGGGACAAAGTTTTCCCTAATCTGGCAATTGCTTGACCCTGGAATCTTGATCGGATTAGTGATGCTCATTTTCCCTTGGAAACTATAAACTAAAAACCTCAAAAAACTAAAACGGAAGACTACCTTGATTGAAGATAATGCTTCCGTTTCCAGAACTTCCGACTTCTGTCTCCCCTCGACTCTATTTTCTAGGAGTTTTAGCTGTTTTTGCCATATCTCTAAATTTGGCTAAACTGCCTCCAGGAAGACGACGATATTTACTGACAGTAGGCATTAAATTATCACTCGCAAAGGTGACTTCTCCCCCTTGACCACTACCATTGCTCGAACCGTTGTTATTGGTATTATTCATCGCTGCGACCCAGAACGGTGGTTCATAGGAGGATGCAGCAGAATTTTTAGCAGTGGCTTTAACTACTTGCTTTACTTCTTTCCCTTTGCCCTTAGCCGAGGCTTTAGCAGATTTTGTCTTCCCAGATTTACTATTACTAGCGATCGCTGGTGTTCCATTATCTTGAGTAGTGGCTGCTGTTGCCTTCTCCGCTGGTTTGACCGCAGCTGGGACTACTTCTGAACTTTCTGTTTCATCTAATTCTAAATGATATTTACTCTCAGAATTAAATAGTTTTTTGAGCATTTGCATGGCGTAGATTTACTCCTATTAATAAAGACTACAAGGCTATAAGAATCGATGCTAAATTTAAGATAATTATCGTTGATCGTTCTTTTCTAGGAAATAAGCTGGTGTATAAACCATATTTTAACTGGGTGGTGCGATGTCCCAGATAAAAATATTCTTAGCTCATCCTAGGTTAAAAAACTATGATCAAAATCTGTTTATCTTTAGCTCCATCTAAAAATATTAGGGGCTATAAAACACAATAATATATTTTTTCACTACTCTTATCAAGCCAGAAAACTAAACCTGTCGCAATGATACTTTACAAAAATTAATGAGCCTACTTGGTAATGAGTTATTTAATCCAAACAGTCTTAACATTGACAAATTCGTGGATGCCCTGGCTGCCTAGTTCTCGACCATAGCCAGATCGCTTGATGCCACCAAAAGGTAAACGAGGATCTGACTTCACCATGCCGTTGATAAATACCGCTCCTGCTTCGATTTCGGTAACAAGACGTTGGCTTTCTTGAGGATCATTCGTCCAGGCACTGGCCCCCAAGCCAAAGGGAATATGATTAGCTAAAGCGATCGCCTCATCGAGATCCTTGACCCAAAATAGCAATGCCACAGGGCCAAAAAACTCTGACTGTGCCGTAATTGAATCTAGCGGAATGTCCGTCAGAATCGTTGGCGGATAATAGTTCCCTGGACGATTAATAATTGCCTCGCCCCCTGTTAAAATTTTAGCTCCCTCCTGAACTGCCACTTTAACCTGCTGGTCCAACTCTGAGCGGATACTAGCTGTGGCTAAGGGCCCAAGATCAGTATCTGGTTGCAGCGGATCGCCAATAGTTAAAGCTTGAAACTGTTTCAATAACTGTGATTGAAAGCGATCGCCGATACTGTCTGCCACAATAAACCGTTTAGCAGCAATACAAGACTGACCGTTGTTGAGCATTCTGGCTTTAACTGCCGTAGTTACCGCTTCCTCCAGATTGGCACTTTCCATGATGATAAACGGATCACTGCCCCCTAATTCCAACACCACTTTTTTAATCTGTTGCCCTGCAACGGAGGCTAAGGCGGCTCCTGCTGGCTCACTTCCTGTTAAAGTTGCTGCCTTGATGCGATCGTCTTCCATGATCGCTTTAACCTGACTCGCACCAATTAATAAGGTTTGAAAAACCCCCGTCGGAAATCCTGCCTGGGAGATAATCGACTCGATCGCCAAAGCACATTGAGGCACATTAGAAGCGTGTTTTAGTAGCCCCACATTCCCAGCCATCAAGGCAGGGGCAGCAAAGCGAAAGACTTGCCAGAAGGGAAAATTCCAGGGCATCACTGCCAAAATTGCCCCCAAGGGCTGATATGCCACATAACTTTGGCTAGCATCACTCTCAATCAAGACATCTGCTAAGAATTCAGGAGCTTTTTCGGCGTAAAAACGACAGACGTTGGCACACTTTTCTACTTCGGCGATCGCACTTTGGAGCGTCTTGCCCATTTCCGTGGTCATGATCTCAGCAAACTTCAGCGCGTCTTGTTCTAGAATTGCTGCTGCTTGGTTTAACCACTGACTACGTTGAGCAAAGGTAGTGTGACGATAATGCTCGAAGGTTGACTGGGCTAGAGACAACTTGGTTTCTATTTCAGCATCAGTTAGGGGAGAAAAAGTTTTGAGAGTTTCCCCTGTTGCGGGGTTGATAGTTGCGATCGCCATAGGTAGGGTTGGGGGATTGGGGAAAAGGGAAAAGGGAAAAGGGAAAAGGTTTATATCTATCAGGCTAGCTTTCTGTGACTTGATGGTTGATAATTTTAGTGAAAACGTAATTATTTGGTTTTCAGCCAAGAAAGCTATTAAGTTATCAGCAGATGATGGTTAGGTAAATTTATCAAAAGCTTAGAACTTAAAGCTTAGAGCTTAAAGCTAGGGCAAAGCCTTGATCGGCAATTGTGAGCAGCAAGTATGGAAAATGATCTAGTTCCATTTTTGGTGGGAGTCGGCTTATTAATTGGCTATTTAGTTTTCTCCGCAGCAACGGAAATGGGTACAAAATTACCCTGGAAAAAGTAAAGGGGATTCGCTCTTTGGCTAATAGCTAAGAGCTTTTAAAAGCGAAATTAATCAACAATCACCAAAGTTAGAGTCAGCATAATTTGGAACATTTAATTCAACATAATTTCTTATTTAAAGATTTAGATCCTGCTCTACTTGCTAAGTATCTAAATCCTCAGCAGCTCGTGGTCGAAAAACTTTATTCCAGCCGCCCTATCTACACAGCATTCAAGCCTGGTTCTACTTTAGAACATCTCTATGTAATAGTTGATGGGGGGCCAATTATCCTCCGCAGCTCACCTTTAGACCGCATTATTGCCATTACCTACAACAACAGTTGTTTTGGGATGCAAAACCTGGCTTTGAGCTATGGCAAGTTTTCTCGCGCCTTTCCTAGTTTGGTAGAAGCCTATAAAACTACCGATATAGTTAAAGTTCCTCTAGAAACTATTCGCTTAATTCATCAGGAATCGGAAGTGTTCCGTCAGCGTTATGGTTTGATGTTTGAGCTACAGGAAAAGTTTCAATATCATCTGCTCAACTGTAGTGCTTATCCCCCTCAAGCTGTGGCAGCTTTATTGCGGGCTTTAATTTATCAAGAAAGGGAATTAGGTAATCAACCTCAAGGAGGTGTGTTTGTTTTTGATTTGCCTGTAGAAGTCATTGCTAAGGCTTGTCAGTTAAATAATCGCACCGTAGAACAAGTGCTTAAGGGTTTAACTAAAGCGGGAATGTTGAAACCCCACAAAACCCAAAACGATCTGATAACGGTGATCAACCCTGAAGAGTTAAAAGTAGTCTATGGTGCGACCAGAGATAAAGTCAATTGGTGGCCTTTAAAGTAAAGTGTCTAGCAAGTGCAGTTAAAAACAGTTAAAAAACAGTTAAAAAAGAATTATTGATAAGATAAAACTGGCGATCGCGACTAACATCCAAGCAATTCTTTTTAGATATAGATTACGACTAATTTTTTGATAGTTAAGAAGTCTCTGGTTTTGAGATTTTTCTAGGTAGAGCATCAGAATCTCTTGGGCGGTGGGAGAATTACAAAAGGGATTCAAACTATCCCTGCTGATGTCAAAATGTGCTGAATTGGAACTTAAAATACGACGGGAATTTTTCCTGATTTTTTGGCTTTGGCTATTGCGGGTTGGTTTATAGATACTGCGGCGATATTTTTTGAGATACGCGATTTTTCTTTTATATCTAACAAGATTCGTTGTTTTTAGGCGTTCCACTTTGGGGGCGAATAGTTTGGTTTCAATCTGACAGTCTCCCTGTCCCAAAGCATGAATTGCTTGTTTGAGATCTTGAATCAAAGTATCTTTTGAAAGGTAGCCTGATCCGCCCGCCTGGAGAGCTTCACTGACATAGCTTGGTTTTTTATGACTCGTCAACACAATTACTTTGGTATCGGGCATATGTTCGCAGATATATTTCGTAGCGATAATGCCGTTCATCTTGGGCATTTCAATATCAATCAACACCAGATCGGGTTGTAGCTTAATTACCTGAGCGATCGCCGTATGACCATCTTGAGCCGTACCCACAATTTCTATTTCTGGTTCGTGTTTTAAAATTGCCTTGATACCCTCTAGCATTAGATATTGATCATCAGCTAGAAAAATTTTGATCTTCATAAAGTGTGCTTGGTCGATAAGCTGATTCCTCAGCGATTAAAGATAACAGATAAATTATTAGCGGGCATGGCGATCACTTGGTGTAAGTTTAAATTGTGCGTGGCTGCTGCTGCGATTACTGCTTCGAGATCTCTCACTCCCCAGAGAGAATCGCGATCGCGTAGGGAACGATCAAAATTGGCATTGCTCAAAGAAGTATGCTCCCCATTACGTTTATAGGGTCCATAAAGATAAAGAATGCCACCCTCTGGCAAAATTTTTGCGGCTCCTGCCATCAAACCGAGACAAGCCTGCCAAGGAGCAATATGAATCATATTGATATTCACAATGGCGTTAATCTGGTGTTCTTCTACCTCCTGTTGCCAATTATCTTGGGTTACATCGATAAGCAAGGGTAACTCTAAATTATCTACAGGACAAGCATTTTTCCAAGCAATAATACTTTCCTCTGCTGGGGCATTGACATCAGAAGGAATCCAGCGACAGGATTCTAACTGGGAAGCGAAGAAAATAGCATGTTCTCCTGTCCCACTGGCAACTTCCAATACATTACTTCTTGTTGGTAAGACTTCTGATAGGATCTTTAAGATCGGTTCGCGATTGCGTTGAGTAGCAGGGGCATACTGTCGATTATCC
>JBEANW010000412.1:0-4573 GCA_041165225.1 Cyanobacteriota bacterium
CAAATGGCAGCGGAAAGACAAAAGCGGGCTAACATTCTGACTTCGGAAGGACATCGCGACGCAGCCATTAACTCTGCCCAAGGAAATGCCCAGGCGAAGTTATTAGAAGCCGAAGCAGCGAAAAAAGCAGCTATTTTGAACGCAGAAGCTGAACAACAGGCAATTGTTCTCAAGGCTCAGGGGGAGCGCCAAGAACAGATCCTCAAAGCTGAAGCCACCGCTGAAGCCATGAAAATTGTGATGGCAAAACTGAACACCGATCCCAATGCTCACGAGGCTTTACAATTTCTGCTGGCGCAAAATTATTTAGAAATGGGCAAAGAAATTGGTAACAGTGGTAGCAGCAAGGTGATGTTTATGGACCCTCGGAGCATGATTTCGACAATCGAAGGGGTGCAATCGGTGATTTCGTCGTCTAATTCCGCTAACAATTCTCCCAACCATGCTTCTAAGCCATGATTTCTAAGATCTCCTTGCCGACATCCTGATAGCGATACCAACCAGTTTTTGCTCGACGATCAGGATAATCTTTCACAATTACTCCCTGACTAGGCGATCGCTGAAAAGCGACCAACAGGGGAATTTCTGTTTTAAATATTGGCAATTGTGCTGCTGCTAAAAACTCTCTTGCATCTTGGGGGTTTTTAGTGCGAGCATCAACCTTAGTCAGCAAAACTCGATAGCGCGCATTCAAGGGTTTGAGTAACTCCACCGCTTTAACCGTAGTGTCTAAATCTAGATGATTGGGAGTTGTCGGTAAAATTAACATATCACTCCCCGCTGCTAAATCTTCCAATTCTTCTGGTTCTGGTCTAGCTTGAGTGTCAATCACAATATGAGTGAACTTTTTGATTAGTCCTGGTGCACCTGCTTGAGATGCCACGTAAAAAGGGAGTTTATCCTCCTTTGACCAGACTAAAGCAGAACGATTCTTATCTCCGTCAATTAATAATGTCGGGGCTAAAGTTTGCAAAAATGCAGCTAAATGAACTGCGGTTGTGGTTTTGCCCACTCCTCCCTTCAAAGCGGTAATGGCAATAATCATCCTTAGCCCCTGAAATAGTTTATCGAGTCGTAAATAGTAGTTTACCTATTCGCGTGACTTGCGCGGTTTAAATATGGCGTTACCTTGTAATTGTGTAAATTTTTTGTTACATTAATTTACACAATGTAAAAATGTTAATCTCATTAACTTTGATTTCTCCTGAATTTTAACTTCCTCGGCTAGTCACCCGAGGTTTTTTTTGACTAGAATCATGGAGTTCCAGGTTTTAAGCACCACAAAAACCAGCTTAGTGGTTACATCTACGGGAACTTGTGAGCTAAGATTTAGCTCTCAGTTTAAGCTGATTGAAGATTTAATTGATATCTAGATGTCTAAATTAAAAATATTACTAAATTTTACTAGTTGGTATTTAGCTACAGTGGCTTACAATTGTCGCAGTTTTTCTGTAATGCTCCCTGGAGGAAATTAATTACCGTGTCTTCTGAAATCACATTCCAGAAACCAGAACCTCAACCAGCCGAGACGATCGCCAAATCATTTCTGTTAGGAGTAGCCAAAGCTGCGGGGGGAACGGTTTTGGGTATTTCGATGGTAACCAGTGCCGTCGCTGCGGGGGGACTAGTGGGTTTAGCCTTCAGTTTCCGTAATCTACCTGACGTAAGGGTTCTGCGTAATTATGTTCCAGCGGAAACTAGTTATATCTACGATATTAAGGGTAGATTGATGACTAGCATTCATGGTGAAGCCAATCGTGAAATTGCCACCATTGATCAAATGTCCCCTGAATTAAAATTAGCGGTAGTGGCGATCGAAGATAGTAATTTTTATCGCCATCAAGGACTAAATCCTTATAGTATTGCCCGTGCAGCGGTAGCCAACTTTAAACAAGGCGGAGTCTCTGAAGGAGCTTCTACCTTGACTATGCAGCTAGTCAAAAACCTGTTTCTGACTCAAGAACGTACTTTTAGTCGGAAATTGGCGGAAGCCATTTTAGCGATTCGAGTTGAGCAAGTATTTTCTAAGGAAGAAATCTTAGAAATGTATCTCAATACGATTTATTGGGGACATAATAACTATGGAGTGCAAACTGCTGCGGAAAGCTACTTTAATAAAGAAGCTAATGAACTAAATCTCGCAGAAGCTTCGGTCTTAGCTGGTTTGATTCAAGCACCCGAACAATATAGCCCATTTCTTAACTACAACAACACCAAAAAGAGACAGGCAATGGTGCTGAAGCGAATGGAAACCCTCAAGTGGATTACTCCCGCAGAGGCAGAAGCAGCACTTAAAACTCCCTTGTTAATTGGTAAACCTACTGCTTGGCGTAAGAGCAAATCACCGTTTATTACGGAAGCCGTTACCAAAGAATTAGAAGCACGCTTTGGCAAAGAAAAAGTTCAGTTGGGGGGGATTCGAGTCCAAACCACGGTTGACATGGACTTTCAGAAAATGGCGGAAGAATCTGTCAAGGATAGCCATCAGATGCTTCTTAGCTGGGGGTTAAGAGCCGATCAAATAGCCTTGGCGGCGGTAGATCCACGGACTCATTTTGTCAAAGCTTTGGTGGGAGGAGTCGATTACGAATCTAGCCAATTTAATCGTGCGGTACAAGCTCGCCGACAGCCAGGTTCTTCTTTTAAACCCTTTGTCTACTATGCTGCTTTAGCCAGTGGTAACTTTACTCCCAGTACGATCATTGATGATGCCCCCATATCCTATCCGATTCCTGGAGGAATTTATAAGCCACAAAACTACGGTGGCAAAAACGATTTTAGCGGCAGAATATCGATCGCCACTGCCTTAAGAAAATCGAAAAATATCCCTGCGATCAAATTGGGGAAAGCGGTAGGATTGGAAAAGGTGATTGAAATTTGTCACCTATTGGGGATAGAAAGCCCGATGCAGCCAGTAATCTCTTTGCCCCTGGGTTCTATTGGGGTTACCCCTCTGGAGATGGCGGGAGCATTCGCCACCTTTGCCAATAATGGTTGGTATTCCGAGTCTACGGTGATCCTGAAAGTGACCGATAGCAAAGGAAATGTCTTGCTGGATAATACCCCTAAACTCAAACAAGTTCTAGACCCTTGGGCAGCAGCCAACTTAACGACAATGCTGAAGGGAGTTTTAGAACCAGGCGGAACAGGAACAAAGGCTAACATTGGTCGCCCCGCAGCAGGAAAAACAGGAACAACTTCTTCTGAACGGGATGTCTGGTTTGTGGGCTATGTACCTCAGCTAGCTACAGCAGTTTGGGTGGGCAACGATAATTACGACAGTATGGGTAGGGGTATTACAGGAGGGGATTTTGCTGCCCCTGTGTGGCGCGCATTTATGTTGAAAGCTTTAAAAAATGAACCAGTCAAGTATTTTCCTGCTGCCTCGAAATTTGATCGTCCAGAGCCAGGGAATTTGAAATGAAATAAAGTTGACATCCCCTCCATGCCTTTTAACGGGGGAGGATGTCAAGGTTCAATCTCGGACTTCATGCGTTTAAGAGTTGTTTCCATTTGATCAAACATCTGTTGAGGAGTCATGCCAAATTGGTTTAGCTGGGTTTTTAGCTGCTGCACCGTCATTTGTGCCATGAAGTCTGACGACAGTTCAAAGCGCTTCATAAAAATACGGTAGCGTTCCATGAGCCGTTCCATTTGCTCAATGAACATTATTTTGCCTTCACGATCAAACTTGCCATACTCCCCTCCAAGCTGCATCAAAGACTGATAATCTTCAAACAGCCTCTTAGCTTCTTCTTGAACCACTTGAGAATCAAAAAAACTCATAATTGCTTTCCCTTATATATTGACCAACTAGGTTATAAAATTTCTAGAACTTTTTAGGACTAGTTATATTAATTATTCGATATTCTTCTTATTTTAGGATAGTAAAATAACCACCGTAAAATACGGTTAACCGCATAGCAGTTAACAGTTAACAGTCAACAGTGAGGAATGATTTAATTACTACTAAGAAAACTGCTTATTGTGGGCGATGCAACTACAGATAGAGGTATGTTGCCAATTTGTGGGGATAAAACTAATATGTACTGCGACTATGAGGCTAAAGTTCAACTCTTATATTTTAATAACTAGTCTTAACTACAGTAATAATCGTTCAGCAGTATATGATTAAACAATCAAATATTCAGCTTAAGCTTAACTACCCCACCGTAGCAGGGATAGTGATGATGGTGATTCATCTGGGAGCGATCGCCGATGTTCAAGCTTCTTCTGATGCTGACTATAATTTTTTGATCAACTCTGACTGGCATAACTGCCAACAAATTAGCACTGACTACCAAGAAGTTTATGCTTTTGAAACTCCAAGTTTCCATATCAATATTTGCCAAAAAGATCATGCTTATTTCTACTCAGGAGAAGCCAAACAGAGCAACACCAGCTCAATGTTTATTCCTGCCACTCCCTTAAAGCATGGTCATGGTTTCCAAGCCAAAAACGGCAACGTAGCTTATGTTGTGATTCTACCCTTCCCAGAGGCGAAAAATCTCGAGCCTTCGGCGTTTGCTCCTGAAAAGGCAATCTTGAAGATTAAACGTAATGATGAGTTAGT
>JBEANW010000413.1:0-3025 GCA_041165225.1 Cyanobacteriota bacterium
ATGAGGCCAGAGTCTACGGCATTTGTAGGCTGCTCAGAGTGCGGGGAAGAGCTGTCAGAGGAAATAAGAGTTAATGCAGTATACCGAAAATGCCGCTTTGACGTAGCAATGAACATTATTCAGAACTTAGGTCAATCACTAAATGAATTCCTAAATGAACTTCCAAAAGGTGAGCCTGTTGATCATATCAGCGCTGCGCTATGGATTAGCCCATTACTAAGAGATGGAAATCCAGCGCCATCCATTATTAGGGAAGGCAATACATCAGCGAATACCGCTGACTGGCAACAACAAAATTTAGGCATTACTTCTGAAGCTGGAGCAAGCGGTATCACAATTGAGCAAATCAAAAACTGTATTGGATTACCTATTCCATCAAGACCTGCCGATGTCCGGCTAGCTGGGTTAGACCAAGGCAGACAGGAGGATTGGCTATGGATGGTTGATGTCTGGCTCCCTGAGCGTTGGCAAGTAATGTCCATCACCGAAGTGCTAGAGCAAACGGTGAGAAGCGTCGTATATGCCGACTCGATCAATCGAGGGTCTTTATCGCCACTACTGGAAACGTACAGTCCAAATTTTGGGTTAATGGACAACGAACCGGATATCCCAGACGCTGTAGGAATATCCAAAAACACTGTTTTCGAACTTGCAGACCAAGGGGGCAGGAACGATGATGTTTCAGAAATTCAAAGAGAAACCGCTGGATTACATTATAATTTATGGGTGATCAGACAAAAAGATTTTCAAGACAGAGTAGCCAATAATTTTGTTTTAACGGCGGGGGATGGCTACCCTTTATATAGGCTGCCAGAATCTTGGAATAAGTGGATACCTTTAATTGGAAATGAGCGATCACCAATAACTCACTTAACGGCTATGAGCAAAGACCCTGAAACGAGAGAGTGGAAAAGACCAGACAATCACATTGACGATCACTTTTTTGCCGCAATGTTTACTGAAACAGCATTATTGGTGTGGCTAAAAAGTAGAATGAATGGCAGAAGCTTTACCCAAACAAGAGCACGCTGGATCTAAATGTTCAAAAATAGCGGGAATTTATTTCAAAAAACTGGGGATTCTATTGAGGACAAAGTATCTTCAATTCACCCTGATCTACAAGAAGTTCTTGGCGACTTGAAGCTAATTGACGACATTAGTAATGATTTAAAGTGGGTAAAGAATGAGTACTTGCCCATTGAGGTTGATGAAGAAACCTATGAGCATGAGGAAAGGCTAAATCGAGTTTCTTTTAGAAACTTTTTTTCACACTTGGTTAATGGGTACGGCGGCCTTCTGAGTTTTTCAATAGAGAATGAAGACAACATTATTGCTGAAGACAACATTGACTTAAGGGGTAATTCAATCTACAAATTTTTCTCGATGGCAACCAAGCGATCGCTGAAGGATCGGCTATGCGGGATTTTTATTGAAGCGCCGCCAGAGGACAAGAACATCAAGACAAACAAGGACTTGATGAATAGCAACCGAAGACCGTGGCTAAACCTGATATTAAGATCTAATATCAGAAACTGGAAAGAAGCCATTGTTAACGGCGATCGCGTTTTTACGATGGTTGTCCTTCGAGAGCCTAGATGGATATCAGTTGGACAGTATGGAATGAGGCTTAAAGAACTGTTTAGGGTTCTTGAGCTAAAAGAATGGACAAAAGAGGGGAGAGGTGGGCCTCTAGTTACCTATCGAGTTATTGAAATTGCGGAAGACGGAACAGAATTTGTTTTTGTCAATGAAAATGGGCAACCCGAAGAAGGCTACTACCCAAACCTATCAAAAATACCACTAGTCATTTTTGACGCAGGGCTAGATAACGCTGACGACGACTCCTCGGTGATGGCCGGAAGGCCGCCATTTATAGGATATGCAGAAGCAAATATAGAGCACCTACAGCTAAAATCGGAACGTCGAGAGTCCTTGCATAAGACAGGTCAAGCTATGCTTGCAAGGGGATGGCCTGGGATGCCGCCGCCTGATGCGCCCAAAGTAAAAATGGGATCGAGGTATGTGATTGATTACCCTGTCGGTGGAGAAGTGTCTTATCTAGAAACAAGCGGCAACGGGATTGCCGAGATGAGAGAAGCCATTAAAGAAATTGAATCAGCTCTAGACGCTGCATCCGTGTCAGTCTTAACCGGAAGCGCCCCGGCAGAAACTGTTGTGGCTGCATTACTGCGATCTGCGCAAGGAACAGCCAACCTTAAAAGCATGGCGCTATCGTTAAAGAGCGTCATTCAATCTGTGTTTGAATTCTATACGGCTTATCTTGGGGTTGAAAATAACATTGAGATTACGGTAAATGACAAGGTGTTAGAGCCTCCCGCCGATCATCAAACGGGGGAATTTATTAGAGATCTACATACGGTAGATGGATTGATAGATCAAGACACAATGTTCATGTTACTGAAAAAAGTCAAGATACTCCCAAGCGACTTTGACATTGAGGCAGCCAGCCCTGAAGAGGGGGAAGAGCCAAAAGCAATCGCGGATAGAGCGATCCGGCTCTAATGGATCAAACTGATTTGATGGATCACGGCAGGGAGGGTGAACCTTTAACCCAAGAGGAACTTATTAAAGTTTCTGGGCTAGCTGCGCTAGAAAATCCACTAAAGAATAGAGTTCAGATCAAGAAAACATTGGATCTAGCAAATAAAGAGGCAACCTCTGAAATCAAAAATTTGATTGAGCCAAAATAATGGCAAGCAAAAACCTAGCTGGGAAGCCCGAAAGCTTTAAATATAATCAGAATGCAGGGCAGTTTCAAAATACAGCATCTGGTCAATTTATAGGCGAGAAAGAGCTCAATCGATTGGTAGGCATTGAGATAAACCGACTTAAGGCACGCCTTCAGGGGCACGCTAGGACCTTAAACAAAAAAACCATCAATATCCCTGAGTTTCAAACCCGAATGGCAGAGACCCTGAAAAGAGCACACTTAAGGATTGCGGAGTTAGCGATCGGGGGTCGAGCGGAAATGACTCCGGCAATATTTGGCACCGTAGGCAGACTA
>JBEANW010000414.1:0-6632 GCA_041165225.1 Cyanobacteriota bacterium
AGTATTTTACAAATTAGTGGATTGCACGTAAATATAAAGAAAGAAGCCACCAAGCAATTTGCTAACTCGATTAGTTTGTAGCTAATAGCTTCTAGCTTTTAATAAGATAATCATTGTCCTAAAGGATACACCTTCGGATATGGTCTACTCATCTACAAAGCACATTCAAGGTAAACAAAATACTACTAGTACCGCTGCGTCGAAGTCCTAAAGGATAAGCTTCGCAAATCACAAAGGCTTTAGCCGCATGTAGTAGAGACGTTCCATGGAACGTCCGTGCAGAAGTCAGAAGTATTTAATCGTATGGCTTTGAAGATTTACAAATAATGACCTCATTTACGCCCACGTCTACTAGTTATTTTTTGTTGTCTTATTCATAGATAAAAAACTATGATTATATCTAAATTCATAATCTTTTAACTATGCTAGGATAATATTAATTAACAAACATAAGTTAGCAATAACACTTTAGTAATCTTAATTAAGAGGAATATCTGCGTTATGGTTGCCATCATAAATACAAACCAAGCCACCGATACCAATAGACTAACGATACAAACGATTGAGCTAGCAGCAGAAACCACTGCAATTCGTTGTCTTGATTGGGATCGCGATCGCTTTGATATTGAATTTGTCTTGCAGAATGGTACGACCTACAATTCTTTTCTGATTCAAGGGAAAAAACTCGCCCTAGTTGATACCTCCCACGCTAAGTTTCGTCAGCTTTACCTGGACTTGTTAAGGGGCTTAATTGATCCAACCAGCCTTGATTATCTGATCATCAGCCATACCGAACCCGATCATAGTGGTTTAGTTAAGGATATCTTGGCATTAGCGCCCCAAGTTACAGTAGTCGGTGCGAAAGTGGCGATTAAGTTCTTAACGGACATGGTGCATCAAGACTTTGAACATCTAATGGTTAAAAATGGCGATCGCTTAGATTTAGGCAATGGACATGAATTGGAATTTGTCTCTGCCCCCAATTTACATTGGCCCGATACGATGTTCACCTACGATTATAAAACTCAAATTCTTTATACTTGCGATGCCTTTGGACTGCACTATTGCGATGAGCCGACTTTTGACGAGGATTTAGAATTAATTGAGGCAGACTTTGAATATTACTATGATTGTCTGATGAAACCCAATGCTCGTTCGGTTTTAGCAGCTATCAAGCGTATAGATAAATTGGAGTTGGAGACGATCGCCACGGGACATGGCCCTTTATTGCAATATCATCGTGCTGAATTAGTCGATCGCTATCAACAGTGGAGTCAAGCACAAACTAAAACTGAAACCCTGGTGGGATTGTTTTACTCAGAGGACTACGGTTATAGCGAGGATTTAGCTAGAGCGATCGCCCAAGGGATTATGAAAACAGGGGTAGCCGTCGAATTAATTGACTGGAATAATACTGAACCCCAAGAAGTCCGAGAATTAGTCTCCCAAGCAGCAGGGTTGGTTATTGGAATGCCACCTCAATCCGATCCAGAAGCCCATGCTATTCTCAGTACGATCCTGGCAGCGGCTCATGGTAAACAAGCCATTGGTCTATTTGAGGTTGGTGGCGGAGAAGACGAACCGATTTATCCGTTGCGGAATAAATTTCAGGAAGTTGGCTTAACCGAAGTCTTTGAGCCAATTATCGTCAAAAAATCTCTTGATCAAGGTACTAAACAACTCTGCGATGAGGCAGGTATCGATTTAGGACAGTGGTTAACCCGCGATCGCACTGTCCAACAAATCAAAGCCATCGATAATAGCTTACAAAAAGCTTTGGGCAGAATTAGTAATGGCTTATATATCATTACCGCGACTAAGGGAGATATTCAGAGTGCGATGGTTGCATCTTGGGTCACCCAAGCTAGTTTAGCGCCCCTCGGCATTGCGATCGCCGTGGCGAAAGATCGAGCGATCGAGTCCTTGATGCAGATTGGCGATCGCTTTGTCTTGAATGTTTTAGAAGAAGGAAATTGCCAACAGCTAATTAGACATTTTCTCAAGCGTTTCCCACCTGGGGCAGATCGATTTGAAGACATCCCCATCGTACCTGCTAATAATGGTTCGCCGATTCTTGCCGAATCTCTGGCATATATCGAATGCGAAGTTAGCGATCGCTTGGAATGTAGCGATCACTGGATTGTTTATAGTACTGTCCAAGCTGGCAGAGTAGCCAAGCTAGATGTTTTAACAGCGGTTCATCATCGCAAGGTGGGAAATCATTATTAATTCAAGCTCTAAGCTACAAGCTATAAGCTACAAGCTCTAGACTTTTTTCCTCAGCACTCCTACACCCCGTGATCATCATGCACAAGCTTGCCTCTACGTCCAAGACTCCCTGGTATAAATGGCTAAATCATAGCGGAGTCATCAAAATTTTGGAATTTATCCAAGATTTTATTGTTATTTCTCTTTGTATTGGTCTATTTGGCTTTATGACCCTTCAATTGCGAGAGATGTTTGTGTCTCTGCTACCCCCCTTAAACTTTACGGAAGTCACGGCCGATATCTTGTTTTTGCTGATTTTAGTGGAATTATTTCGCTTATTAATCATTTACTTGCAAGAACGCCGAGTTTCTATTGGTGTCGCCGTCGAAGTGTCGATTGTTTCGGTTTTGCGCGAAATTATTGTCAAGGGAATTTTAGATATTCCCTGGAGTCAAGTATTAGCCACTGGTTCTTTTTTGTTAGTTCTCGCAGTTTTATTAATAGTGCGAGTGTGGCTACCCCCCACCTTTGAAGGCGTTGATCCTGAACAAAAAATATCTGAACGATACAAGCAAAGAGTAGAAAAAATAGGGGCAATTCGCGAATCGCCTCTACGGTAATCAATCATCAAAAATTAACAATTAGCAATTAACAATCATGAATCAAACAACTATTAAACCCACCGCAAAATCTAGAGACGTACAAATAGCCGATATTGGTATTAATACTCAGGTATTGCGATCGCGTACTTGGGAGAGATTAAAATTTGAAGTGGAATATTCCCGACAAAAAGGAACGACTTCTAATTCCTATGTGATTCAGGGGGATAAGACGGCGCTGATCGATCCTCCAGGACAATCTTTTACGCAAATTTATCTGGAAACTTTAGCCCAGCATCTGGACTTAAAAAAGTTAGACTACATTATCCTCCAGCACGTCAATCCCAATCGTTTGGCAACGGTACAGCTATTAGTAGGGCAAGCACCTCAAGCGCAAATCATCTGTAGCAAACCAGCCGTTAGAGCTTTACAGGGAGCTTTGATGTTTCCTCAGTGGCGATCGCAAATTAAGGTAGTCAAGGATAACGATACTTTAGACTTGGGACAGGGACATCAATTACGGTTTATGCGTACCATTACTCCGCGTTGGGTAGATGGATTGTGTACCTACGATCCTCAAAGTAAAATTCTCTATACCGACAAGTTTTTTGGAGCGCATTGTTGCGATGAACCGATCTTTGATGAAAATTGGAAACAATTGGATTTAGACCGTCGTTTCTATTTTGACTGTCTCCACGCTAGTCAGACTAAACAATTAGAAGCTGCATTAGCTAAATTTGCGCCTTTACCGAGTAAGATCTATGCTCCTGCTCATGGATCATTAGTTAAATATAGCCTCAGTCGTTTTAGCTATGATTATCAACAGTGGTGTCAGGAGCAAACCAGCCAAGAATTCAAGGTAGTGCTGCTATACACTTCTGCTTACGGCAACACCGCTAATATTGGCAGAGCGATCGCTCATGGTTTAATCGAGTCGGGAGTAGCGGTAGAATCCATTAACTGCGAACTGGCATCAACTGCTGAAATTACCACAGCAATTCAGGGCTGCGATGGTTTTATCATTGGTTCCCCAACTTTAGGTGGTCATGCTCCCACCCAAATTCAAACAGCATTAGGCATCGTCTTAGCTACCGCTGCCAAAACCAAATTAGCGGGAGTGTTTGGTTCCTATGGTTGGAGTGGCGAAGCGATCGAAGTGTTAGCCAATAAACTTAGAGATGCCCACTATAACTTTGGCTTTGAACCGATTCGGGTCCGTTTTAGTCCTACCACTGCGGTATTAAAGGAATGCATTCAAGCTGGGTCAGAATTTACCCAAAAATTGAAAAAAACCAAGAGACTCCGTACACCCCGCCAAGGGGTAACAGAAACTCAAATTGATCGCACAGAACAAGCAGTAGGGAGAATTGTGGGTTCAATCTGTGTTCTAACCACTTGTAATAATAATGTTCATCGGGGTGTTCTCACTTCTTGGGTATCCCAAGCCACGTTTAATCCCCCTGGGGTGATGATTGCGGTTGCTCCAGAGCAACAGGAAGATTCCCTTGGTAATCCAGGAGCTAAGTTTGTCCTAAATATCCTCAATGAAGGGAGAAATGTCAGGAAAAACTTTGACCAGCAACCTCGCGATGACTTCGGTAATTTGGCGACTAAACCTTCTAATAATGGTTGTTTAATGATTGAAGATGCCCTGGCTCATCTTGAATGCACTGTTCAGAGTTATTTGCAGTCTGGCGATCGCACTTTGATTTATGCAGTGGTGGAACAGGGGGAAGTATCAGCCAAAAATGGCATTACAGCGATTCAGCATCGCAAGTCGGGAAGTCATTATTAATATTTTATTTTCGTTGTCACCCCGTGACGGCGATCGCTCTGTAATTTGAATCAACTTTCGACAGAGAAATTTTTGATTATTCTAGAACAAGTTTGGGTGAAAGCATCAATCCATTGTTGGAAATAATCTGACTGTTCTAAGCTAATAACATTAGAAATATTACCGCTAAAAGAAATATGATGATCTGAATTAATTTGAAATTGATTGAGCCAATCAAAGTCGGGACGAGAAGAATTAAAATACTTGGTCGTAATAGTAGACCCTAAATAACGATTACTATGACCAACTAAGCGATTGAACTGTGCTAATAATTTATCTAGAGGAACAGATTCTATCATTTTGATATGAATCATCCCTGCCTTCACAGGATCAAAGTTAGGAGCTAAATTAGTCTTGTCATCATAAATCGCCCCTTGTAAGTGAGCAGAATTAAGGTCGACTCCCATAAAAAAAGCGCCTGTTAAATTTGCACCGTGAAAGTTGACTTTACTTGTTTTAGGGATTTCTAATGCATTACTATTGTGACTAGCATTATTTATGTTGGCATCTAATAATTTAGACAGAGAAAGATTGGTTCGGCAAAGGTTAGCATGAGCAAAGTTAGCTCCAATAATAATTGCACCAGTCATATTGGCATGACTTAGATCTGCTTTGGTGAAATCCACTCCTCGAAGATTGGCTCTAGAAAGGTTAGCTCTAGCTAAGGATGATTGTCTGAAGAAGGCATTGCTCAAATCTGCTTGTTCTAGATTGGCATGATTAAGAATTGAATTGCTTAAATCAATCTGACTTAAAATTGCTTTTGCCAAATTAGCGTGTTCGAGGTTTATGTTGGAGAATTCTCTCTTGCCACAAGCATATTGCTTGGAAATTTGAATAGCAATACCGTCATCTAACATCTAGTTATTATAAATCTTGAAGATTCTAAAAATACATTTAATATGTAGTCGTTCCAAGATAAATACTTGTTGAACACAAAAGTAATTCAAAATCTGGAGGATTGACGATTGCTGTTTTCTCACTCCATTGATTTCTCTTGACCTCAATTATAAGGAAATTAATTGAAATGACCACAAGACAAAACAATTTTTAAAATTATCACCACACTATGAACTAATATTTATTGATATCTATAGCAATCCTAAGTCAGGTGTGAGATCAGCTTCAAACAGTGAGAGGCTTATACCTTCATGATTCTCATAAATCAGGTCTGATTGCTATATCAGTGTTTTTTTATACAACCAAGCTATGAAAGATTCAACATTATCAGCACATATCAAACTCGATCAGTTTCTGAAATGGCAAGGCATTGCTCAAACTGGAGGAGAAGCCAAAATTATTATTAGGCAGGGAATAGTACTAGTCAACGGAGAGGCTGAGATACGACGGGGACGCAAATTAGTTACAGGCGATCGCGTTACCGTTGCAGGGACAACTCACCGAGTAGAACTTCAATAGGCGACTTCCCTAATCCCAGTCTTCTTTTTATTCTTGTGGATTTGATCCAAAAAGAGGGAGGTTACAAGTCAACAACACACTTTCTTCCTAGAAACTATGGAGCTAATTTACAACCTTCCCTCTTTAACGTTTTCTAGTCAAACTAATATGCTGACTACAGATTTCGCACTACCAATATTCATTCAACGGTGAATCAAAGTGAATTAAGTAGTTTTACGGTATGGAACTTTGGACATATAGTTGATGTTCGACACGGATGTTGAACTAGGGGCATTAGCTCTACTAGGTAGGCTACGAGCCATATCCATATACAAAGCTGGACTTCCTGCTTTGGCTTTTTGTTCTTGAGGTCTGTAAGTACGAACTTCGCTTTGCCAAATAATTTGGGGGAAACCCAAAATAGCACGGTAGTATTCGTCGTAACGAGGAGAAGTAATGTTAAAAGGACGTTCTCCCTGATCGCGGCTAGCAAGCACACGACGACGTTGGTAAGGTACGATATCGTAACCAAAGTTGTCCATGTATTCGTCACTGTCTAGCAGTTCATCAACGAAACCTTCGATACCTTTAGT
>JBEANW010000415.1:0-5093 GCA_041165225.1 Cyanobacteriota bacterium
GCGACTATCAAAAGCTACAGGGCAAGAATACAGACTGCCGAGTGAAGCAGAATGGGAATATGCTTGCAGAGCGGGTACGACAACACCATTTTATTTCGGGGAGACGATAACGACGGAGTTAGTTAACTATAGAGGAACTGATTGGGAACTTGGAGATATTATTTACCCAGGAAATATTGTTTACCAAGGAAATATTGTTCACCCAGGAGATATTGTTTCCCCAGGAAATTATGCCAATGCGCCAAAAGGAGAATACAGAGCAAAAACGACACCAGTAGGCTCATTTCCACCTAACGCTTTTGGATTATATGATCTGCACGGAAATGTGTGGGAATGGTGTGCAGATACTTATCAAGAGAGCTATTCAGGTGCGCCGAGGGATGGAACTGCATGGGCGACAGAAAATAATGGTTCAAATGTACTGCGGGGCGGTTCGTGGCTCAACAATCCTCAGCTCTGTCGCTCGGCTATTCGATCTGGGGATGCGCGGGACAACGTCAAAGGCATCAACCCCGACATTGTCGGTTTCCGTTGTTTTGCCCCCAGGACTCTGTAACCCTCTGTACGTCTAATGTGAATTAGCTTCGTTCATTTGCCCTAAAGGACTAGCTGTGCGTCGCGTAGCTTATGCTAAAGCACTAACTTCGTGTCGTCCTTTAGGAAATGAACTAGTTCGTAGCTGTAAGCTCTAAGCTGTAAGCTAACAATATGTAAATCTAAATCTAGATCCCAATTTAATTAAAGTACTTTCCAGACAATACTCATGCTACTCTTGAAATTTATAGAAGACTAATCAAAAAAGCTTATGGCTTATAGCTTATAGCTAAAAATGAATCACTATAACAGAGTGCGACGCGAAGGACGCGAAGCTAATCCTTTAGGATATCCTTTAGGATAATTTTTAATTCACATTAGGCGTATGATTTAACTGATGTCTTTTAACTGTAATCCATGCCAGCTAAAGTCACCCTCACCATCACTGAAGGGAAACTCCAGGGTAGAGAGTTCTCTTTTGATTCCCGTAGCACCTGTTTTATTGGTAGACATCCTGACTGCAATATTCAGATTCCTAACGATTCCGACCACAAGATGATATCCCGCTATCATTGCTTTCTAGATATAAATCCCCCCGACATTTGTGTCAGGGATTTAGGCAGTCTTCACGGGACTTATGTGAATCAGGAATGTATCGGTAAAAGGGAGAGCAATCAAACTGCGGAAGAAGGGAGGCAGTTAAGACTGTTGGAGAGGGATCTCAAAGATGGGGACTCGATTAAACTGAGTAATACTACTTTTCAAGTTAGTGTCGATCTAAGTTCGGATCATCTTGCTATACCTCCTACCTTTATTCCTCACGAATTTAAAGGGGAAATTCTTTCCCGTATGGATATCGATTTCGATACCGATCTAGGTTTGATCGCGAACTATACCAAAATCAAACTATTAGGCAGAGGTGGTTGTGGCGAAGTGTATCTTGCCAGTCATGATGATGCTATGGGCAATAGAAAATTAGTTGCCCTCAAAACCTTACTTCCCAGAGTCGCAGTCATGCCTCACATGAAAGATAGATTTCTCAAAGAAGTTGAACTAACTAAGATGTTAGACCATCCTAACCTAGTCAAATTTGATGATTATGGCGAAGTAAATGACATTTTCTACTTCACAATGGAATTTTGCGATCGCGGTTCGGTAGTACATCTGATGGAAAAGCGAGGCGGTAAGTTAGGCATAGAAGAAGCGTTAGATATTATCCTGCAAGTATTAGATGGTTTGCACTACGCCCATACAGAGAAAAGTTTGGTACATCGGGATATTAAGCCAGGGAATATCTTCCTCACAGTAGATCGGGGTATGACTATAGCTAAGTTAGGAGATTACGGACTGGCTAAAGCTTTTGATTTGGCTGGATTGAGTGGGCAGACTTTCACTGGTAGTGTTATGGGTACGCCGTCTTTTATGCCCAGACAGCAAGTACTTAATTTCAAATATGTTGAACCCGATGTAGATCTCTATGCCATAGCTGCCACTCTCTACTTTATGCTCACGGGAAGTTATCCCCGACAGTTAGAAGGGTCAATAGATCCTATGTTAGAGATTTTGACTAAGGCAGCTATCCCCATTCGAGAAAAGGATGAATCCATTCCTCAACCCTTGGCTGAATTAATCGATCTGGCTTTGGTAGATAACCCAAAACTGCATTTTAAAAGTGCGATCGCTTTTAAACAGGCTTTATTAAAAGTATTTTAGGCAAGATTTGTCAATTAAAATGGACCCAACTAACGGCGAGATCGGACAAGGATAAAGAGCAAAGGGTTACAGAATCCTGGTCGCAATACAACGAAAACCGAAATTGCCGTGGGCGTAATCTCCTGCAAGCCAATTACGATTAGCCGAGCGGCAGTTCCGAGGATTGATGTTCCACGAACCGCCCCGCAGTAAATGTTGACTATTGTTTTCTAATACCCATGCACTGCCATCCCTCGGCACACCTACATAACTCTTTTGGTATGTATCCGCACACCATTCCCACACACTTCCGTGCAGATCATATAATCCGAAAGCATTTGGTGGAAATGAGCCTACTGGGGTCGTTTTTTTTCTGTATTCTCCTTTTGGCGCATTAGCATAATTTCCTGAGTAAACTTTTCCTTTATATTCCCAATCGGTTCCTCTATAGTTAACTAATCTTGTTGTTATCGTCTCTCCAAAATAAAAAGGCGTAGTAGTCCCTGCTCGACAAGCATATTCCCATTCCGCTTCAGAAGGCAGTCTGTATTCTTGCCCTGTAGCTTTTGATAGTCTTTTGCAAAACTCTACTGCATCGTACCAAGTCACCTGTTCTACTGGTAAATCTTCGCCTTTGAAGTAAGATCGCCCTGGCTTTAGTTCTCTTTCAACTTGTGGCAATGCTGCTACTTGTTTCCACTGTGCTTGAGTTACTTCATATTTCCCCATGTAGAAACTGGGAACAGTTACTTCGTGCTGTGGACTTTCATCAATACCTCTTTCTAATTCTTCTTCTGGCGAACCCATCATGAATGTTCCCCCAGGTATTTCTACCATCTCTAAGGTAATACCATTACCTATATCTTCAATAAAATACCTTGCCGAATAATGCTCCGCTTTTATTACTTCTCCCCTATCATTAGTTTTAACCGTATCAAATTCAAATATCTTAATAGGCTTAGTTGGGGACGGAGACATCTTTAACCGATCTAACCATTCCTGAACTGTCTGAGGTCGATCGCTTGGTTCAACTTCTAACCCTTTTAAGATCACCTCATTCAAGCGATCGCTTAACTTAGAATTGTGTTGTTTTGGTTCGAGTAACTCATCGTTATTGAATTTTCTTGCCAAGCTAGGAGTAGGAGTGTCTCCCGTTACTAAATAATATAAACTGCCAGCTAGAGTATAGATATCTACTTGAGGTGTTTTGCTACTTTGTTCCCCAAAGCTGATTAACTGCTCCCAAGGCGCAAAAGCTTGATTTCCCGAACGATTACTGCGACTGGTTTGTGTTGTGCCTGATATCCCAAAATCAATTAATATTGCCTTGCCACTTTCACTATGGATCAAAATATTATTGGGATGTACATCGCGGTGAATAATGCCTTGCTGGTGACAAACTCCTAGTGCTGAACCTATTTGTCTGATGTATTCTAAAGCAAGTTCTTCTGATAACACCCCATTCATCTGTACCAAATCATAAAGACTTGCTCCTGGTACATAGTCCATAATAATGCAGGGTAGATCGTCCTCCGCAAAGAAATCGAAGACTCGAACTATATGGGGATGGGGATTCATCCCTAGCTTCGCTATTTGTTTAGCTTCCTTATTGAAACTTTCCAGATACTTGGAATAGTTCTTATCCCTTTGTAGTTTGCTATTGGGAGTTTTGATTACTACAGGCACCTCTAAACTGAGATTCTTCGCTTTGTAAGTAATGCCGAATCCACCTTCTCCCAATACCTGTATTATTTCATAGGGACGATTGTTTAGTTTGTGTCCTGATAGCCAGTGCTGCATTAGTTTTCAGTTCCAGTCCCTTTCAGTTTCGTTTCCAACTGAGTCAATCTATTCTCTAGGGCAGTCATTCTTTCCCCTAGAGGCACATTTTCGGGACTATCTAAATATTGAGCCAAAGCCCCAATTACTACATTGGTTTTAGAGGTTTTCTTGTCCTTAACATAACTATCTAATCTATCTAGTAAACCATCTGGCAGTCTGACAGCAATTTGGCGTTTTCCCATGACACAACCTAGGCTAGCATCCTGTTATGTTACCAAATGTCTAACTAAGTCTTTATTACAATTGTTTGCTGTTGGCGTTCCAACACCTTCTTCTGCTTACTTTTTTTCTGGCTTCTTAGTTACAGTCTTTTCCTTGTTTCCGTCCAGGATGCATTTCGCCAAGTTTATCAGCAGCAACACCTTGAAACTACCTCTATCCAATGACCCGTTTTTGAGATTTGATCTCTTCCATTGCGATCGCCATTCCTCTTGATTAGTGCGATGGCGTTGAAGTAGTTAGCAAAAACTTATCGGGTGCAAGAAAGAGATTGGGGCAGTAAGCCAAGAATTGAAAAATTTACGGTTTTTCCACTTGCTTTAGTTCTTCTCGCAAAACTCGCCGTAATATTTCCTCTAATGGTTCGCGTTTTTGTTGGATATGTTGTCTTAGTGCCTCGTTAATCAATGTTTGGTAATTGCCACCACTTCTTTCGTGAACTTCCCCCCTAAACCATGCTAAAACATCATCATCTAGGCGAATCGTAATACGGCTTTTCCCTGGTGGAATTGGTTCAATAGCACCCCGTTTTCCTTGGCTAAAATCATATTCAGAATTCATTTTTTTATCCTTCTTCATATTGTAATCGCTCATTTTTG
Organism: Cyanobacteriota bacterium; assembly: GCA_041165225.1. Taxonomy (GTDB): domain Bacteria; phylum Cyanobacteriota; class Cyanobacteriia; order Cyanobacteriales; family Xenococcaceae; genus Waterburya. The sequence continues at coordinate 4,887 of JBEANW010000415.1, forward strand.
CTGGCTTTACGGGCAGAAATTAGACGAACTTCGTTATCTCGCATGGTGTAGACCACAACTAGAATCCTACTGAAGAAATCTATCCCATCTTCTGCGATCGCCCTCAAGTTAAAGCTGAATGTCAATGAAAATCTAAATAACTTTTAAAAAATCTTGTTTAATTACCAAAGGACTCTCAGTCATTCCTCGATTGACGTATTGCACCAA
>JBEANW010000416.1:0-3940 GCA_041165225.1 Cyanobacteriota bacterium
AGGATTTTGGGCGGGATTTATTCTCCAGTCCGCCAGCCAATATTTTACTAGGGGAAATTTTCCACACTAATTCCCGCTTTGATTTCTATCGTCTTGATGGCGAACTTCATCGTTTGCATACTTGTAGTTAGGAAATTAAGCAATTAATGTTACTCAAGAGTTCATCGTTTGCATAAACTAGCAGATCGTACCGTATTGATTAAATATTCTAATAGCCTAGAAGGTCTTGTAATTTAACCTTCTGGCGTTATTCACAGGAGTTTAAATCATCATGGAACAAGATCTAAAAATTCAATTCGGTGACATAGAAAAAGCCCCAGGTGTTCTACCTAACGAACAAGGCATTATTGAGGTAACCATCACTAATGATGGTGATGAAAGTTTAGCAGATGGTAGTCTCAATCTCTTCGCCTCAACTGATAGAGAACTAGACCTCGATAGCCTCAATAGTAATGATGACCTGCTGGAGGGAACAGAGGTTAACGCCCTCAAGGGAACCGATGAGCTGTTAGGCACCCTTGGAGGAATTAATCTGGAAGCTAATGAATCTAAGAGCTTTACCATTGATTTTGCTTCCGATGAGTTCCACAACCCTAGCGTTGTTTCTCCAGGAGCATACAATCTCTTCGCCGAAATCGATCCCAACAACACCGTTGCGGAGAATAATGAAACCAATAATCAGGCGCTCCAGGCTATCTCTGTAGATGGTACTGATGCAATCCTCGATTGGAATTCAACGTTCTTAAATGCTGTTCAGACTCAAGGCAAACTGGATCGTGAAAATGGAGTCAAACTAAACGACTATAATGTTCCAGGAGAAGCCCCACCGATTGAAGCTCGTGATGCCGCCATCCTGTCGATCGCTCAATATGAAGCTATCAATGCCATCACTGGTGATGGTGATTCCTACCTGTACGATGGCATAGTTCCCCCAGATGGTGCCTCGGCAGAAGCAGCAGCAGCAGGGGCAGCCTATCAAGTTTTATCAACCCTATTCCCTGAACAAACCAGAACCTTCGACTTACAAGTAGAAGCATCTCTGGCAGAAATTGAAGCTAGTTCTGGAGCAGAAAACGCTGGCTTTGATTATGGGGTGACAGTGGCAGATCAAGTCTTAGCTCTTCGGGCAGGAGATGGTACTGATGCAGCGCAAGGACCCTATACTCCTGGTACAGATCCAGGAGATTATAACGAAACTAACGAAAAAGGCAAAGTGAGCGCGGGTCTACCCAACTTTGGAGATGTGACTCCTTTTGTGATCGGTGACTCAGAATATTTTCGTCCAAGTGGCCCACCAGAATATGGCAGTGAGCAGTTTCTCGAAGAAACCGAACAACTTCGATTGTTTGGGGGACGTGCCGATACTGATGCTACTGAGTCACTAAGGACACCAGAGCAAACTGAAATCGCTGAATTTTGGGCTTACGATCGCCAAGATACTTTTAGACCTCCAGGTCAATGGATCGAAATTGCCCAAGAAGTAGCCTTAGATGAGGGTAATAGTTTAGAGGAAAATGCTCAGTTGTTTGCTCAACTCAACGTGTCTCTGGCTGATGCAGGTATTGTGGCTTGGGATACTAAATTTACTTTTAATGAACAGCGTCCTTACAATACTATTGCTCAAGATGGGCTATCAGGGGCGACTTATGATCCTGACTGGCGACCATTGCTAGATACACCTCCTTTCCCTGACTATGTTTCAGGACATGCTACCTTTGGTGGCGCTGCTGCTGCGGTCTTAGAAGACTTCTTCGGCGAAGATATTAGTTTTGAAATTGCTTCCCAAGAACTACCTGGTGTAACACGTACTTTCAATGGTTCTGGAGATCTCAGTAGCTTTGAAGAAGCAGCTTTGGAAAACGCCAATAGTCGCTTCTACGCTGGAGTTCACTTAGAAAGTTCTAATCTGGATGGTTTGGCTACAGGTCAACTAGTGGGTGAGTATGTCACTGATAATTACCTTTAAAAGCTAACAACTGGGGCGAAGCCCCTTTACTTGGCTTAAATCTCGTCTTGCTGAAGGGAACTAAAAAGTAATTAAGAATACCTTGACTAATTTTTGATCGGGGATGACTTAGTGTAAACTGGCTAGCAGATAAATACTACAAAACACTTACCATAAGATATTTATGATAGGTGTTTTTATATGAGCATTTTAACTGGTCAAAATAATTGTCAGTCAAAATAATTTATCTAAAAAGACGGCTAGATAGCTAAATTTAGCAATTTATCTGTGTTTTTACTGGTTATCAATCAAAGTTAAATCATCATGGAACAAGATCTTACAGTTCAATTTAGTAGTGTAGAGCAAGTACCAGGTACTCTCCCTGACGAACAAGGCAGAGTCCAAGTAACCATTAGCAATAATGGCAATGACAGTTTAAGCAACGGTAGTCTCAATCTCTATGCTTCAACCGATGGACAGCTAGACCTCGATAATCTCAATAGCAACGATGACCGTATTGAAGGCACAGAGCTTAATGCCCTCAAGGGAACAGATGAACTACTAGGCACCCTCGAAGGAATTAATCTGGCGGCTAACGAATCCCAGACCTTTACTCTCGATTTTGCTTCTGAGGAGTTTCGTAATCCTAGTGTCGTTTCACCAGGAGCATATAATCTGATTGCGACAGTTGACCCCAACAATGCAGTGGCGGAGATTGACGAAACCAATAATCAGGCGATCGATGCTGTTTCTGTGGACGGAACAGATGCCATTCTCGATTGGAACTCGGTCTTTTTAAATGCATCCCAAGCAAAAGGGGTATTGGATAGACAAAATGGAGTTCTGTTAACGGAGGATACTGTACCTGGGGAAGCACCGCCAGTCCAGGGTCGTGATGCGGCGATTCTTTCTATTAGCCAATATGAGGCGGTTAGTGCCATTAATGGGGGAGAATCGGTTTACCTAGATGGTTCTATCACCCCTCCAGAGGGAGCATCAGCAGAAGCAGCAGCGGTGGGAGCAGCCTATCAAGTTTTGGCGACTCTCTTCCCTGAGCAAGCAAGTACCTTTGAGCTACAAAGAGGAGAGTCCCTCGCGGAAATTGGCGATAGCGAGGAAGCAGAACGCCTAGGCTTTGATTTTGGGGTGACCGTTGCTAACCAAATCTTGGCACAGCGAGCCAACGATGGTGTTGACGTAGCACAGATAGACCCAGATAAGGGAGGTTACTACGAAGTTACTGAGAATGGCAAAGTTACCCCCACTGTTCTGGCTAATTTTGGAGACGTTACTCCTTTCGCCATCTCTAGCACCGACGATTTTCGTCCCGATGGGCCACCAGAGTACGGCAGTGAAGAATTTATTCAAGACACTGAAATTACTCGATTGTTAGGAGGACGCAGCGATACCGCTACTACCCAGAGTTTACGTACAGCCGATCAAACTGAAATCACTCAATTCTGGGCCCTTGATCGCCCAGATACTTTCAGACCCCCTGGTCAATGGATTGAACTGGCGCAGGAAGTGGCATTAGACCAAGGCAATAGCTTCGAGGATAATGCCCGCTTGTTTGCTCAACTCAATGTAGCAATGGCTGATGCGGGGATTGTTGTTTGGGACACTAAATTTATCTATGATCAACAGCGTCCCTTCAACACTATTGCTGAAGATCAATTATCAGGAGTGACTTCTGATCCTGAATGGCGACCATTACTCGATACACCTCCTTTCCCTGACTATATTTCAGGACACGCTACCTTTGGTGGTGCGGCGGCTAGCGTTTTGGAAAACTTTTTTGGTGAGGATGTCAGTTTTGAAATTGCTTCCCAAGAGTTACCTGGTGTGACTCGCTACTTTGATGGTTCTGGTGACGTAAATAGCTTCCAAGAAGCAGCTTTGGAAAACGCCAACAGTCGGGTCTATGGTGGAGTTCATCTGAACAGTGCTGTTCAAGATGGTCTGGCAGCAGGTCAAGACATTGGTGCTTATGTAGCG
>JBEANW010000417.1:0-12391 GCA_041165225.1 Cyanobacteriota bacterium
TCCGAACTCCGAACTCCGAACTCATTTAGCCTCTAACTTAGCTAGTCTGCTAGCGAGATCCAGGTTTGTCTGTTTTAGCTGCTCTATTTCGGTTCTCATTTCCTTAACGGCTTTGTCTGCCCCCAGATTTTTTTCTACTTTCGCTACCGCTTCTTCCGCCCGACGACGAACTCTACCATCTGGAGTTTGAGCTGCCAAATCGTTGAGAATCGTAATTGCCTGGGCAGTTTGCATCTGTCCCAATGCCCCCACAACCGCCACTTGGGTGAGGAAGAAAGACTCTCCTGCGATCGCCTCTAATTGCTCTAAGATTTCTCCCAGCTTTTCTGGGGTTTGACCCGTAGAAATCGTCCCTAAAGCACGGATTGAAGCTAGCCTTAAAGCTTGGGGTATCCCTGGCTGACTATATTTCAGGATAATATCTACCGCCTCACCAGAAGTTTTCATTTTACTCAATCCTGCGATCGCGCCACTACGGACGACTTCGTTCCAGCCAGCCCGTTGTTCGAGGATGGTTTTCAATAAAGCGATCGCCTCTGGCTGTTGCTCCTTAAGATTACCCGATACCATACCGCCTAAACTTTGAGCAGTGGCAGCTTCAGTATAGTAGCTACTATCCCCCTGATTCAGATAATTAGTTAGAGTTTCATAGCTAGCAGTAGTTTTAAAGTTACTCAAGCCGACAATAACAGCTCGACGAACTCGTGCATCTTGATCTGTTAAGCCCGTTTGTAATGCCTCAAACCCCTGATTGAGCTTAATATTTCCTAGTTTTTTGGCTACTTCCACCCTGACTCCCCAGAAAGGATCATCCGTTAAAGATTGAGCTAGAGCTTTGATTACTTCCAAGCCACCTTTTTTGCCTAATGCTGCTGCTGCATAAATTCGCGAGACGGGATCGGGGTCGTATTTTAACTGATTTTTGAGTTCCGCCAAAGGATATTGCAAAGACACAGTTTTGAGAAAATTGTTGTTAACATCAAAACTAATAAAATCGGGCTTCTTCTCTAGGGGGAAATAAAAACTTTGTTCTGGCTGATGGATACGAAGGGATAGGGAGGTTAACTCTGGTGGTGCGGATTCTTCCCCGATATAACCAAATGCCACAGGAATCTTCAGGTCAAATAATTCCTTGCTGTCACTATCCTTCTTCGCCTGCTTTTGGGTAACGGTAAGTTTAGCTAGCTTACTATCCCCATCCCAGGAATATGCCACCTTGTATTCAGGATGCCCACCACGGAAAACATATTGATCGAACAAGAACATCAGGTTATAGCCCGTCGCCTGGTCGATCGCCCGTAGCAAATCTACTGTCTCTACTGTCTTGTGGGCATTGTCCTGGACAAAAGTTTGAATTGCCCGATCAAACAGTTCATCCCCCAAGATGGCACGGATCATATGGTAGACACAAGCACCCTTTTCGTAGAGATGACGGTCATAAAGTTCGATCGCTTCTCGGTAAACGTTAGTCACAATGGGGCGACGGTAACGTGTACTATCTTCAGAGATATAGGTGCGGGCTTCGTTTAACAGATAATAGGCTGCATCATCCTTGCCATATTCTGCTTCTGTCCAAAAAACCTCGGCATAGGAAGCCATTCCTTCTTTAATCCAGGCGTGGGACCAGTGTTTAATTACCACTAAATCTCCAAACCATTGATGGGCTAGTTCATGCAAGACTAAGCTTTCTGTCTGCCGATTATCCAGGGCTGCTCGTTCATCGAGTAAACAACGATCTGTCAATAGAGTCGTGGAAGTATTCTCCATCCCGCCGAAAATAAAGTCATCAACGCATACTTGAGCGTATTTAGGATAGGGATAGTCATAACCGTATTTCTGAGACAAAAACTCTACCATCCGAGGAGTCTTACCCATACTGCGTTTTCCGTCCGCTTCTCTGCCCTCTTCAACGTAATAGTTAATCGGTTTCCCCCGCCACTCGTCTTTGATTTCGGCGAATTTACCCACCGCGAGAGTCATTAAATAAGTAGGATGCACCTGCTGCTGTGACCAATGATAAATAACCCCATCTGTTACTTCCTCGGTATGAACCAACTCCCCATTAGAAATTGCTCTAAATCCTGGGGGTACTTGCACCCGAATCTCAGAAGTAGCCAATTGACCAGGATAGTCAAAGCAGGGAAACCAAAAACGAGAGTCTTCATCTTCTCCTTGAGTCCATACCTGGGTTGGTTTATCAGGATAATCTGCTGTAGGCTGAATAAAATAGAGTCCTCGTTGGGGATGATCCACTGAGTAGGCAATCTCCACCTTAATTGCTTCCCTCTTCCCAGACTGCTGTAAATAAATCTCAATTTGTTCCCCATCATAATCAAACTGCTGACTAATACCATTAACCAAAACAGATTCAATTTCGAGATCTACTCCATCCATCGTCAGACGAGCAATCGGCGATCGCACAGGCATAATGGTTGTGGTGCAAGTCCCTCGGAAACTCTGATGAGGAATATCTAAAACCAAATCAAGAAAAATATGCTCTACTTGTCCAGGGCGATCTGGATTGTAGTGGGGTCTTGCCCCTGGAAGCTCAAAAGATTGGCGATCCCGTAGGGTACGCGGAGCGTAATCGCTTGCTTCAGCATCAAAAGAAAGATGAGACATGGATTAGTTCAATAATTGCAATATACCGTTATTGATTAGGGTATCTAATTCAGCAACATTTAACTTCCAGCAGTTTTCTACAAGAAAATAGCGATCGCCTGTTGCCAAATGAGTAAAATTGTCTTAAGTCTGGTTTAAAGGTGACAATATGACTTTAACTACCTATAAATGGTCAATTGAAGAATGGCACGATCTTGTTAATTCAGGAGTACTAACGGGCAAAAAAGTTGAACTATTAGCAGGGGAAATTATTGAAATGAGTCCAGAGGGAATTCCTCATCGTAATACTAATCACAAGGTAGTTAAATACTTAAGGAAGTTGCTCGATGGACTAGCAGAAGTATATGAATCCCACCCCATTACTTTAGATAACTCTGAACCCGAACCTGATATTGCGATCGTCCGTTTACCAGAAAGTATTTATGATACTCATCATCCTTATGCAGAGGATATTTATTGGCTAATTGAGGTGTCTAACGAAACCTTAACCAAGGATTTAGAACAAAAAACTATTATTTATGCCCGTAATGGTATCCCTGAATATTGGGTAATTGATTTAAAAAATAACCAGCTCATCGTTCATACTAAACCTCAAGTTAATAGCTACGCTCAAATTATTGAGTATAAAGCAGGAATAGTTTCACCGCTGGCTTTTCCTGAAATTATTATTGCTATAAATCAACTTGTACTATTTTGAAAAAAAGAATAAATTGTGCGATCGCCAGAAAACTCAATAAATAATAATCTTGATCGTACAAATTATTTGACATGGTATAGCGATCCCTAGAATTAATCATACAAGAGGTAGATCGTAGTACACTGCTTAAAGCAACAAACTTTTAAGATTTGCAATCTCTTTTCAATTAAAATATTTCCTTAAAATTAACTAGCTGAGTAGAATATATGTTCTATAGTGATGCTGTAAGAATCGAAAGTAATTAATGGCAGAAATCAATAACTTACCGCCAGCTAGTATTGAGGCAGAAGAAGCGATTTTAGGAGGTATCCTGTTCGATCCTGAAGCAATTACCAGGGTAGGAGAACTAGTAGTTAAAGATGCTTTCTATGTCAAAGCCCATCAAGAGATCTATCACGCCGCCTTAAGTCTCAATGCCAAAGGTAAGCCCACGGATTTTATTTCTGTTAGTACATATTTAAGCGATCGCGATTTACTGGAACAGGTGGGGGGAACGACAAAATTGGCGCAGTTACTCAACCGTACCGTGTCGGCGGCCAATGTGGATCGCTATGCCAACCTGATTATGGAAAAGTATGTCCGTCGTCAGTTGATTACTTCAGGGCATGAAATTGTTGATCTGGGCTACGATAACACTTCGGAATTGGAAGTCGTCTTAGATGCTGCGGAACAGAAGATATTTCGTCTTACCCAAGAACGTCCTCAAGAGGGTTTGGTTCACATTGCAGAAACGCTGGTAAATACTTTTAATACCATTGAAGAACTGCACCAGGATACGGCTTTACCTGGTATCCCTTCTGGGTATTACGATTTGGATGCCATGACTAGTGGTTTTAGTCGTTCTGACTTAATTATTATTGCGGGTAGACCGTCAATGGGAAAAACCGCGTTCTCTTTATGCGTGGCCTCTAATATTGCTAGAGAGTCAAAACTACCTATTGCTGTATTCAGTTTAGAGATGTCGCGAGAACAGCTAACCCAAAGATTACTATCTAGCGAGGCAAGGATTCCTAGTAACCGTCTACGTTCGGGTCGAATTGCCCAAAACGAGTTTGGACAGCTAATTGATGGAGTGGAAAGACTTTCGGAATTGCCAATTTATATCGACGATACCGCTAACTTAACAGTGATGCAAATGCGATCGCAAGTACGTCGTCTCCAAGCACAGCAAAAAGATCCTCTGGGTTTAGTGATGATTGATTATCTTCAGTTAATGGAAGGAGGAGATAATGACAACCGCGTACAGCAGCTTTCTAAAATGACGCGGAGTTTAAAAGGTTTAGCCAGAGAGCTAAACGTACCGATTGTGGCCTTATCTCAGTTAAGTCGGGGTGTGGAACAAAGAACTAATAAGCGCCCGATGCTGTCTGACTTGAGAGAAAGTGGCAGTATTGAGCAGGACGCGGATCTGGTGATGATGATCTATCGTGATGAATACTATAATCCTGATACTCCAGACAGAGGAATTACGGAGGTGAGTATTGTTAAACATCGAAATGGCCCTGTAGGAACAATTAAACTGTTATTTAACGCCGAATTAACTAGGTTTGAAAGTCTGGCTCAACCTGGTAAGTATTAAGCTGTTTTAAGGCAAGTTCGATTAGTCGCTAAAAGGGAAAAGGGAAATCCCTTTTTGGTGAGCAAGCTCGGAAGATTCTTGCCCACCCCTTAAATTAAGCTTTATCTCGGTACAGGACTTGAACAATAATTTTGGCAACTACCTGGAAAAAGCTAGGTTTGTTGCTATTGGCAGCATTTGAATTTACGGGAGTCTTCACTGGTGAGTTATTAGGTGGATCTGCTGGTTTTTCTGCTGCTGTTGTTTGAGTCACAGGTGCGACAGGTATGACGGGCAACACTGGGATTGTAGGTGCTGCGGATTTAGCAGCAGTAGGGGCGGTAACAGCGGTCTTTTCTGATGGCAGATCTGGTAATGGATCTGGAATAGTAGGTGCTTGAGCAGGCTCAGGAAGCGGTGCAACTGATGCTGGTTCGGAGAGGGTTTCCTCTACTATAGTTTCGATTTTGGTTTCGATCGCGGCTTCAGGAATAACAGGGGGAACAGGTTGAGGTGAGGTTAAAGAATGACACTCATTTAAGAAATCTGCTAATTTTTGGCGATCGCTTACATCAATCTGGCGAGCATTGGCGGCACATTCGGCAACATCATGACTCCCAATATAAGCAAGCCATTTTTCTAAATCTTGTCTCACTAAAAAACCAGTAGCATCGTCAGGATACTGTTGGCATAGTTCGAGTAAGTCTTTCGCGTTATTGGCTAATCGACCGTCGGGAAAGTGAAAAGGCTGAGTCATAATCGTAATTTTTATGGTTGAATCAAGAAAAGTTCAATTTTATCTTGCCACAGGTTTCTCAAGATAAACTGTTACAATTCTGCTGAATCTTGGTTTTTCATTAATCTATGACCCCCATCTCGGTAAACTAATAACTGAGTTTAATTATGCGATTTTAAAGGTTTGTCAGTGGATATGAGTAATACAGTTTGGGAATTAGATTTTTATTCACGTCCCGTTTTAGATGGATCTGGTAAAAAGCTTTGGGAAGTTTTAATCTGTGAAAGTCCCAATAGTATGGAACGATCGCCTGATTCTCTCTTCAAATATGCTGAATATTGTCCCAGTACCCAGGTTAATTCATTGTGGTTAAGAGAAGCCATTGAAAAAGCGATCGCCGTATCTCCTTCTCCACCCAAAAAAATTCGTTTTTTCCGCCGTCAGATGAATAACATGATTGTCAAAGCCTGTGAGGAGGCGGGAATTAATCCTGTCCCCAGTCGTCGTACCTATGCTCTAAATCAATGGCTTGACCAAAGAATAAGCGACGTTTATCCCCAGGCAGCAGGATTTGATCTCCAGACGGCTAACGCTATTTCAGTGCAGTATCCCCCCTTGAACGCTATACCTCTGCCCGATGCGGTAAAAGGCGATCGCGGGGATAAATGGACTTTTGTCAGTCTGGCTGCGGCGGATTTTGATGATATGCAAGATTGGGAGATTGCTTTTGCCGAATATTTTGCTCTTTCTCTGCTAAATATCAAAGCTGATACTGCAATTCCAGGTTTAATTATTTATTCTCCTCGCGCCACTCCCTTAGCAGCCTGGATGTCAGGGTTAGAGATGGGTTATCTTCAGCTAGAAAAATCGGCTCGCCCGCAACTGCGTTTAGAAACGGGCTTAAGCGATAGCTGGACGTTGATTAACCTAACTACTAAAGAAATTGCCAAGCAAGCAGAAGATTTTGAAACTGCCAAACAGAAAGCCAATGGAGTTCATTTCCTAGCAGTGCAATCAGACCCCAATTCCGAAGCTTTTGCTGGCTTTTGGCTATTGAAAGAATGATTGCTTGGGACTAAGGGATTAACAACTAGCGACTTTTAGCTTGAACTAGAAGGCACAAGGCGTTTTTCTAGAGAATTAAGCCGTTGTCGAGCAATTTTATTTTCAGGATCACATTTTAAGGCTTCTTGATAAGTTTCGACAGCTTTAACAATCATCTGTTTTTTCTCATAGACGTTCCCCAGATTGTTAAAGGCAACTACGTATTCAGGATAAAACTTCAAAGCTTCTTTATACTGCCTGATGGCAATATCATATTGTTCTTGGGCAAAGTAGGCATAGCCCATAGCATTGTGAATTAAAGCCTGATTTTCGGCTGGTAACTGCTTATCTGCTTTCAAAGCTTTCTGTAGCAGGGAAATAGACTGGACAAACAACTTCTTATCTAAATAAAGACTGCCCAGTTCGTAATATTCTTCAGCCGTGCCTTTGCCTTTTTTTAGCTTGTCTTGTAAACGAGAAAAGGTGCTTTCTTGCTTACGGGTTTTAATAACTTCTCGCAGAATATAAATCGCCGCCAAAACTAAAATTGCTAGTAGGGCAGAAATATAAGCTAGAGGTAGGTTCTCATTCATTAGGCGATCGCTATATTTATGATATTCTTTGTCATTAGGTTTCTAATTACTGTTAATTCTCACACATCTGCTAATACGGAACCCTTAATAGTTAACAAAATTATTTACAGTTTCCACATGCCGTAGTTATTTAGGGCAAATTCTAGCTGAATCATCAATCGAGGTGCTGTAGCGGGGGGAGATCCTCGATGGAAACAAAAGGAATCTTCCGCAAAGCCAAATCCTGCTTGACCACAGATATCAACTATACTATCTGCACCATAGTAATCGGCAATGGCTTGATCAGACTGACTTCTCAGAATATAGTGCAACAGTTTACGTTTTTTATGGCTCCCTGTAACACAGCGATGAGAACCACTAGTGGAGTCGACATCTGTCAAATAGAAGAAGAATTTTAGGGTGTGATAATCATCGAGATCATAGTGGAACAGAACCATTGGGCTACCAATTTCGCCTTTTTGAGCATAGGTTTGGCTGCTGCCAATAAAAGTCCAGCTCATTTGACTACGAACTAGCATTGGTTCTTTCCCTAAATATTTTGTGGCAATTTCTCTTAATTTAGGATCGTTAACTAACTTCTGCATTGCCAAACATTCAGAGTTAATTGCTAAATAGTTACCAGTTAAAATCTCACGGTTATATCGCTTAGTAGCTTGATGTTTATCGCAATACTTAAATTCAAAACCCTGCTCGCCATCGATGCTGATATTGGCAGTGTTAGCATAGGCTGAAATTTCTTTTAAGACCTGCTCAGGAAGTTGTAAACCCAAGTAATATCCATCTTTTTTAATGGAGTTCACTGCTATTTCTGGCTCTAGATCTTGGAAGATTGAGGATTCCCTATCACTTCGGTAATTTTGATCTTTTACGATGTGGCGATCGCAATAAACAAATCTCCCTAAACCTCTGCCGAAAGGTGATCTGGCTATGATAAACATCAATAACCATCTATGGTCGCCCTTAATTATTAGAAAGTATTGATAATACTTTTTTAGTTTCAGTTTTTTTTTTGACCAAATCAAACCAATAGCAAGTTGTTGGTTTAGCTTCTCTATAACGTTAACAAAATACATAGTTCAAGTTAGCCATAAGTTATTAATAATAAAATATAGGTTCACGACAGAAGATAAAGTTGCTTTTTGATGAAATAGTTTTCATTTATGACAAACACGATAATACTCGGTATATACGTAAATGTAAATACTTAGAATAACTGTTTTTTATTTTAATTTTTCACCAAGTAATTCACGTAACTTAACTTAATCTTGTTTAAGATAAATTCAATAACGGTCTCAAGACTCACTTGACAAAATTCGGAAAAATCAAGAAGATTATAGATTGGGCATCACATAACTTGCTCGGAGCGGGTTAAGCAATCAAATGTCACGGTGAAATCAAGAAATCGACATCGGTAGTTAAATAAATAATTAACATTTGTTGATTTCTCAGTTTTGCTTGGCTACCCTTACGGCAATCTTTAGAAAAGAAAAATTTTATGACTTACGCAATTGTAGAAATAGGCGGAACGCAAATTGTAGTTGAACCAGGTCGTTTTTATGACATCAACTTACTAGCCGCCGAACCTGAATCGAGCTATACCATCGACCAAGTTTTGTTGGTTAACAATGACAATGAAGTTAGTGTCGGTCGTCCCTATGTTGAAGGTGCTACCGTAGAAGGTACAGTAATGCGTCACAGACGGGGCAAAAAAGTAATTGTCTACAAAATGCAACCTAAGAAGAAAACTCGGAAAAAACGTGGTCATCGTCAAGAATTAACTCGCTTAATGATCGATTCCATTAGTCTGAATGGTTCCGTGGTTGCCAAAGCTGAAGCGATCGCTGAAACAGCGTCAGCAGAATAGTGATTTTTATAACTCCCGTCTCAAAATCTCAATCTAACATTACAATCTAATCACAACAGAAGGAAATAACATGGCTCATAAGAAAGGAACGGGTAGTACACGTAACGGTCGTGACTCTAACTCCAAGCGTTTAGGGGTAAAGCGCTATGGTGGTCAAGAAGTGACCGCAGGCACCATCATCGTCCGTCAGAGAGGCACTCGTGTCTATCCTGGCAATAATGTTGGTCGGGGTAACGATGACACTTTATATGCCTTGATTCACGGCGAAGTTAAATTTGAATATAGAACCAGAAGTCAAAAGAAAGTAAGTGTTTATCCTATCGCTGAAAACGCAGCATAGTAGCATCGGTTTTTATTTGATGGAAAAGGTTTAAAAAAAAGCACTCACCTGCGTGGGTGTTTTTTTGTGGCTTGGCTAAATTAAATAAGGAAATAAGAAAAATAATGCGAGGATTTTACTCTTAATGTTTCAGTCAGAAGATGATTTCAACCAAGACCAAGCTCAAAATACCCGAAATAATCCTTCAGATCCCAGCCTAGTCAGTATTGATGCCGATCTATCCACAGAAAGTGTCTCCCTTCGCAAAAAACAGCTTGAAAGCATTTTCTTTAAGCTCATCATCTTTGGCTTGGCTTTCGGAATGGTTCTCGGCATTGGCGCATATTATTTACTCCACAAGTTTGGCTTAACCAAAAAGCCATATCAGCAAGAAAAAATAGAGCGAGAACAAGAAGCAAAACCTGCTTCTCCCGTAAAAAAAATCCATGACTTTCCTGCACCAAACATTGATGGTCATAGGTTTCAACTGTAAAGTTAGTAATTGATGACATTCTTTGGACTGCGATCCCGAAAAATACAATTATTGTCATAATTTCATGACAATAATATCTTTGAACCTTAATAAACTCATAAAGAGACTAGGTTCTTCTCGTTGAAAGTTGATCCCCAGGGAGATTTTATTGCTATAACTGATTCAAGTGGTTAAAACCTTTCCCACACGTACAAATAATAAAAATAATTTAAATAGACGCGGACTAATTAAGGTTTAAAGACGAAACACAAAGGATCAAAAACTTGTGCATAAGTCTTATAAATGGCTGCCAGCAGCTAAATAACGTCTAATTAATCAAGGACTGCAAGTTAATGGCAAAAGAACGTCCACCACTAGAAGAGATGACCTTGCGGCAGCTAAGGAAAGTTGCCAGCGAATATAAGATATCCCGATATAGCAGAATGCGTAAATCGCAACTGTTAACTTCTATTAGAGAAGCAAGTAAAAACACAGAACAAGAAAGATTTTCTCAAAATTCATCAGATATGCAGGAGGAACAACAGGTGAAAGGGACAAAATTTGAAGTTGGTCAAGACGAGAATATGATGGAAACTCTCGCTTCCGTTGACCAAGATCTGGGAGAACTTCCTGACGGTTATGGTGAAAGCCGTATTATGCTGATGCCTCGCGATCCACAGTGGGCTTATGCTTACTGGGATATCCCTAACGACCACAAAGAAGAACTACGCCGTCAGGGCGGACAGCAGTTGGCAATTCGGATTTACGATGTAACGGATGTTGATCTTGATCATCAAGCACCCCACAGTGTTCAGGAATATCTTTGTGATGAGATGGCAAGAGAATGGTATTTACCAATTCCTGTCAGCGATCGCGATTATGTAGCCGATATTGGCTATCGTTGTGCTGATGGACGCTGGTTAGTGCTAGCTCGTTCCGCTGCGGTAAGCATCCCTCCTGTATATCCTTCTGACTGGATCGAAGATGCTTTTCTTACCGTCAATTGGGACGAAGATCTCAGCGGTAAAACTCTCTATACCCTAGTGCCTCCTGCCAAAAAGCAAGTTTCGAGCAATACAGTCGCAAGCGATCGCCTATACGATACAGTTTTTGGTATGACTAAAGATACCGAGTCAATGCGGATGGCTGGCTCTTTGTTCGGCTCGATGCAGCAAACTCCTGAATCAGCAGTTAGCTCCTATGTCTTCCCTTCTGGGGCAGGAATGTGGGCTGTTCCCACCGCTTCTGGTCAAAACATGTCAGGGGCTGGTTTCTCTGGGGATTTAGCCGAGGCTCGTCCTCGCAAGTTCTGGTTAGTGGCAGATGCTGAGTTGATTGTTTATGGTGCAACTGAACCTGATGCCACTGTAACTATTGGCGATCGCCAGATCAAACTTAACTCCGATGGTACCTTCCGTTTCCAAATGTCCTTCCAAGATGGCGTGATTGATTACCCCATTAAGGCAGTAGCGATCGACGGTGAACAGACTCGTTCCATTCATATGAACTTTGAGCGGGAAACTCCTTCTCGTAACACCAATACTAAAGCGGAAGCCGTTGAAGAATGGTTTGCTTAATAAATAAATCTAGGTAACTAGAGTCTTAAATGTTTAACAATAGCCGAGGAGTAATGATTACACCTCGGTTTTTTAGTACTGAATAATTACATAATGTTTATGTCATACTTGATTTTCAGCAAATTAGCTTAGATTACTAATCAGAAAAAATCCTACAATAAAATATCTAAAATAATCCTTATGAGCAAAATTTCCTCGTTAATTATTACTCGCCGAAAATTTAATCGCCTTGGTCTAGTTGCAGCAGGTTTAAGTTTGGCGATCGCTATTAATAGTTGTGGGACTAGTAAATCTAGTGCAGGGCAATATGAAGCGATCGCTAAAGCCACCTATACCTGGCGAGTGAGATATTCTAATGCGCCGACAGACGACAAAAGAGGTCACTATGAAGATTTTGAGTCTACCTCCTTAACTACTGTCAATGGGCAAAAGCCAGAAGGCGGGGTGATGAAGGACAATAACAAAGACGTTTGGTGGCCCAAACTGCCTCCTAAACCATCCGTTGATCAGATAGAATCGGGCAAAAAAAGCCCTTCGGAAAAAATTGGTAAGCTGGAACTGGGACAAACCATAGAATACCGCGTCAAGTTTGACAAAAGCGGCGAAATGCTAAACCTGCCAACTAACTACAGTGTTTATCGTCAGGTCTCTCAGGTTGACTCCGACACACCTATGGATTTTACTATGGGTGTTAATAATGGTTCGGTAACCAAAGCTACTCCTGTGATTAACTGATATTTTCAGAGAACGATAAATTAAGTGGGGATTTGCCCTAAAGGACTAGCCCTAAAGGATTAGCTCCTACGTCGCGTCCTTCGCGTCGGGGATTTAGGGAGTAGTTCCTCAGATCCCTATTCTTTAGAATCTTGATATACTTACAGGTGCGTAAGCTTGATAAGCCCAGTTAAT
>JBEANW010000418.1:0-3181 GCA_041165225.1 Cyanobacteriota bacterium
TCAACTGTTGGTGATATAGTTCCGCTTGTTCTTGTGGCCCAACCCACACCATCGCCTGTCCTTCAAAATGAATTTGATCCGTTAATTCGCGAGCGCGATCGCTACTCATCCCAGGAATATATTTCAACAAACACTCAATTACATGGGGAAAAGTGTTGTGATCGTCGTTTAAAACAATGATTTTATAGTTAGGATAGTGCTGCTTGATGGTCTGACCAGCTCTCTCTTTGGTGACTGTCGGGGTAGCGCTCATACTAGATACTTTGCTTCAATGATTTCAATTAACTTAACTGGGTACAAGACAACAACAAATAGGTAGATACCAGACAAATCCGCCTATAACAAAATTCCTCTACTACCAGTAAATAAATCCACAATAATTTAGTGTAGCTATTTTTAACATTTTCTTCAAAATCAGGTTAAATTTCAATGGCTAACTTAGAATTTGTTACCGTTTAACTTTAAATATTACCGACAACATGAAAATTGCAATTGGCTGGTTA
This sequence comes from Cyanobacteriota bacterium, assembly GCA_041165225.1. Classification (GTDB taxonomy): domain Bacteria; phylum Cyanobacteriota; class Cyanobacteriia; order Cyanobacteriales; family Xenococcaceae; genus Waterburya. The sequence continues at coordinate 504 of JBEANW010000418.1, forward strand.
TATCCCACGTTAATGAGTACCTATGGCGATCGCGGTAATGTTATTTGTCTCCAAAGGCGCTGTCAATGGCGAGATATCGAAGTCGAGATTGTCCCTCTGACGAGGGAAACTGAAGCATCGGCATTTGAGGAGGTAGATATTATTGTGGGGGGAGGCGCACAGGATCGCCAGCAAGAAATTGTGATGCGGGATTTGCAAGGAGCAAAAGCTAAAGCCCTAAAAGCAAAACTAGACCAGGGTACTCCAGGCGTATTTACCTGTGGTTCGCCTCAACTATTGGGTCACTATTACGAACCTGCTCAAGGCAAGAGAATTGAAGGCTTAGGAGTCTTGGATCTGGTGAGTCAGCATCCAGGTATTGATGCCCAACGCTGTATTGGTAACTTAGTGTTTGAAATTACCGCTACGCCGATCGCTGGGGAATTAGAGGCGATGATCGGCGAAAAACCTGTGGTGATTGGCTTTGAGAATCATGGAGGACGAACTTATCTCCAGGGAGTGCAGCCTTTAGGGAAAGTAATTAAGGGATATGGTAACAATGGCGAAGACCAAACCGCTGGCTCTTTCTATCAAAATGCGATCGCTACTTATGCCCACGGACCACTACTCCCTAAAAACCATTTTGTCGCCGACTGGCTGATCAAAAAAGCTTTGCAACAAAAGTATGCAACAGAAATTACCTTGTCTCCCTTAGATGACTCCCTGGCAATTGCAGGGCGCAAGACGATGCTAAAAAGGCTCGGTATAACAACTTCAGCCGTTGCAGTCTAAAAATATTTCTTTGTATTTTTGTATGAAATTGCATCGAGTTGCGTGCGTTGCAACATAATTTGCCTTAATATTGCAGAAAGACAAATTTATGCAATATAATCTTGCAACATATAAATCTACGCAATTGCAACCACAACTATGACGGTCAAAGTACTAGATAATGGTTCTGCTGGCGCTTTAGTTCTCATCATTCCCTTGGCATTTGGTTTTGTAGTTTTGTATATGCTATGGCCATTCTTGCTCTTAATTGCAGCAATGATTGTAGCTTTTAAAATTTGGCAAGACTACAGGTGGAACAAATGGTGTGGAGAAGTTAATCCTTACTTTAATCAGCTAATTAAAGAAACTAGAGGCTATGTAACTCCAGTAGACCTATCCGTAAAAGCAAACCTCACTCCCCATGCTGCTAAGACATTTCTCGCCCGTAAAAGTGATGAGTATGGCACTCAGCCCAAAAATGTTGCCGATCAGGGAGTAGTATACTACTTTCCTACCGCCAGTGCTTTGGGTAGCATCTTAGATGATAGCGAACCAGAAGCAGCGGTAAATTCCTACCAATTAGCTGGCAAAGACTCTAGCAAATTATCCGTTAGAGGCATTGCTCAATTAGCCAAGCAAGAACAAACCGAAGCTGAAATTACAGCTAAAGATACCGAATCATCTTCTGTCGCCCTGATTACCAGAGCAGAATCTCCCCAAACAACTGCCATTAGTCCTGATTTCGAGACAGATAGTTCAACCTTCGATCACACCGCATCTATTGATGCTGGTCAATCATTGATTCAAGCTGAACTAGCAAAACGCCTCGACCTAAATTCTAGTACAGTTGGCAGACGTAAATCTGACCCAGATTTTGAACTGTGGAGTATGAGCAAAGATCCTGAAGGAATTGCTTGGAGATATGACCAGGATACTAAGTTCTACGTAGCAGTTGATTCAAATTAAGTGGCTATAAGCCCTTCGGGTTCGACAGTTTGCTCAAGTCGGGAAACCCGCCCAACGCAACTGTCTCACTATAAGCTGTTTTAAAACAGGATTAGAGTTGCAGTGAGAGAAGTAGCCTTTATTTAGGTGTTATGCTCTACCCTCTCTAGTCCTTAATATTTTATTGGGGTATCTAAAAATATGAATCACCAATGGCATTGGCAAACTTGGCAGGATTATGCTTATCTCACCTGTGATTTACTCTCTCCTTGGCAACACGGTTTTTTCACCCAAGATTTTCATCCCCGTCTTCCTGAAGAGATCACTTCCATTTGGCAATCGCCAACTACTGCCTACAGAGTCAAGCAAATTCATGGCAAGGTGGTTTTAACCTCCCAAGAAATTACCGAGATTGTCAATCAAGCCAATAATCCAGATGCCTTGGCAGAAGCTGATGCTGTCATGAGCGATTCCCCTCAACAATCGGTTTGGGCTGCCAGTGCCGACTGTACTCCTGTCTTAATTGGTGATCTAGTTACAGGGCAAGCCTGTGCCATTCACGCAGGTTGGCGCGGTACCGCACAGAAAATCGTCCCTCAAGCGATCGCTAGATTTTTAGAATTTGGTAGTCAGAAATCTGATCTTCGTATTGCGATCGGCCCTGCCATCTCAGGGAAGATATATCAGGTAGATGAATGGGTAGCCCTCGAAGTTGCTCAAAGTATTTTGCCAGATCCTAATTTAGAACCTGAAATCATCTTGACTAAACTCAAGCATTTTCCCCACCCGCCAATCCTGGAGGATGAATTACCAGGAAAAGTGCGTTTAGATGTCCCCAGAGTGAATCACATTCAACTAGAACAGTTGGGAATTAATCCAGAACAAATTGCGATCGCACCCTACTGTACATTCCAGGAACAGGATTTATTTTTCTCCTACCGACGCACTGGGGAAAAGAAAGTCCAATGGTCAGGGATTGTTTC
>JBEANW010000419.1:0-6459 GCA_041165225.1 Cyanobacteriota bacterium
CACATTAGTCGGGCTGTATTCCTGCCCCCACGGGAGCAATGGATTTTAAGTCTAGTTCAGGAGAATCCTGTTCAATTTGGCGCAGATTCCACTCATTCTTAAATAGCAGTACTGGTCTACCCCAGTTGTCCTTAACGGCGATCGCATTAAAAATCCGACCTGCCTTTGACAAAGCCTCCCAGCCCCCATACACCCAACGTGCCACACTATAGGCTAATGGTTCCGTGGTAGTTTCGACGTTATATTCATTTTGCATCCGAAACTGGACTACTTCAATTTGTAGTTGCCCGACCGCAGCCAGGATAGGATCTCGTTTGAATTCATCGGTGGAATACATTACCTGTACTGCACCTTCTTCCCGCAGTTCTTTAATGCCCTTTTGAAACTGTTTAAACTTAGAGGGGTTAGGATTTTTTAAGTAAGCAAAAATTTCGGGCGAAAAACAGGGAATACCTTCGTATTCAATCTTTTTGCCGTTATAAATCGTATCGCCAATCGCAAATACCCCAGGATTATTCAGACCAATAATATCCCCAGGAAAAGCCTCATCTAAGGACTCTCGACCTTGAGCAAAGAGCTTTTGCGGACGAGATAGACGAACGGTTTTACCTGTCCGAGCGTGCTGTACTGTCATATCTTTTTCAAACTTCCCCGTACAGACTCGCACAAATGCCACGCGATCGCGGTGCTTGGGGTCCATATTTGCCTGAAGCTTAAAGACAAATCCTGTAAATTCCTCGTAGGTAGGCTCAATTATGCCAATCGATGAATTATGGGCTTCGGGCTGCTGGGCATACTCTAAAAAGGCTTTGAGGAATAGCTCCACCCCAAAGTTAGTCATGGCGCTACCAAAGAAAATGGGAGTCATTTTCCCTGCGTGAACCTTTGTTAAATCAAAATCCAAGCCAATTTCATCGAGGATTTCTAATTCTTCTTTGAGCTGATTGTAAAGTTCTGGTTCTAGAAGAGTTTCCAGACGAGGATCACCTAGGTCAATTACCGTATCTTGGGCAACTTTGCTACCGTGGTCACGACGTTCAAAGAGGTGAATTTTTCTGGCGCGACGGTCAAATATCCCCTGAAAGCGATCGCCCATACCGATGGGCCAGTTAACAGCATAAGTTTGTAGACCTAGTTCCTGCTCGATCTCGTCAATTAGTTCAAAAGCCTCTCTCCCTGGGCGGTCTAGTTTATTGACAAAAGTAAAAATGGGGAGCGATCGCAACTGACAAACTTCAAATAGTTTACGGGTTTGTGGCTCTAAACCTTTAGCAGCATCGATCAGCATCACGGAATTATCCGCCGCCGCGAGGGTGCGGTAGGTATCTTCACTAAAATCTTGGTGTCCAGGAGTATCTAATAGATTAATTTGAAACTGATTATAGATAAACTGCAACACCGTTGAGGTAATGGAAATACCCCGTTGTTGTTCCATTTCCATCCAGTCAGAAGTAACCTTCCGTTGTTCTCTGCGGGCTTTTACTGCCCCTGCTTCATGAATTGCGCCCCCGTAAAGCAAGAGTTTTTCCGTCAGAGTTGTCTTTCCCGCGTCAGGGTGGGAAATAATCGCAAAATTACGACGACTGGATACAGCCTGCTCAATTTCAGTTCGGAGTTCTGCGGGCATGGAATACAAAGGGCAAAAGATGTGATTTAGAAATTATTATACGCCTTTTCCCCTTTCCCTTTCCCCTTTCCCCTTTCCCCTAGCGCGAAGCGCTATACCTCCCCCCCATTAACATCAGTTAATTTAGAAGCCTTGACTTTAGTTAAAATTTTGTCTTTGAGTTTTTCCAACTCTTGTTGCAAGACTATTCTCGCGGCTTTAGGATCACCAAAACTTTTCGTCACTTGACTTAAGTTTGCCCATTCCTGGAGCATTTTACAGTTGCGCGAGTTGATGATTGAACTGGTTATATGCTGACATTGTTGAGGTTCATCCAGACCGTAAAACAGAATGCGGTATTTGCCTATCTTCGCTAGATTACGAGCAATTTCTTGTCCTTTATCAGATTTGAGGTCGAGATAACAAGGAAGCCATTTCGCCCCGTGTTCAGCATTGTAAAGCAATGTTACCCAGAGTAGAGTGGGGTGGGGATTTGCCAAGTATAAAAATTGATTGTAGCGGGTACAGGAAATTCTTTGATAAATATCCTCTTGCTCCAACATCACACAGAGAACAGGGGCTTCTCCCAAGGGAGTATTGATGATCTGAGAGAAAACAATTTTCCGCAGGGGTTTATCCTGGGGCCAGGGAGTCTGGAAACAAATTTCCGTGACGGAGGTTTCGGCATTGATAGTTCGATAGTCAATGCCATTGAGCGTGGCAGCTTCACGACCAGATTTGGTACTAAAAGTATGATCTAGAGTATTGCTAGCCTGATGGTTGTTGCGGGGGATGTTTAAACCAGGATTGGTGGTACGAGGCGCAGACTGCCGTTCGATGGTTTCCAGAATGTCCATAATCTCACGGGCGCTTTGAGGTCGCAAGTCCCGTTCTTTTTCTAAACAGCGAAATACCAATTCCTGAAGTTCTGGAGGTAAGTTGAGTCTCTCGCTGAAGGGTTCGGGCTTAAAATTATGGTGAGCCTGATACCAACCGCCAAAAGATGAATTTTGAGGCAAGAGTGGCATATCCATCGTCAGCATTTCATACATCATCACACCAAAACTATAGATGTCAGAGCAACTGTCTAACTCCTTGCCTTCCATTTGTTCGGGGGAACAATAGGCTAAAGTTCCCATGAAGGATTGAGTTTGGTTAGCGCTTGCCTGGATCAGTTTCGCAATCCCAAAGTCCAAAATCTTTGCTACTTCCCCCAATGAAGGGTCTTGTAACACAATAATATTGCTCGGCTTGATATCGCGGTGAATAATCTGACACAGTTCACCATTAAAAGAAATTCCTTGGTGGGCAGATTCTAAGCCTAAACATACATGACGAGACAGGTTGAGAAATCTTTTGAGGGGTAGCGGTTGATAGGCAATGAGATCGTTGATGCTTTGTCCTGCCAGAAACTCCATCACATAGAAAGGAGCATTATTCTCATCTACACCGTAGTCCTTGACCCTGACCACATGCATACTTTTTTCCCCCAAGAGAGCCGAAATAGTTGCCTCCCGCTCAAAGCGATCGCGCATACTATCATTGAGCAGAGCCTGAGACAAGAACTTAACAGCTACGATCACCCCACCTAATATAGTGTCTTTGGCGCGGTAAACTCTGCCCATTGCCCCTTCCCCTACAAGTTCGGATAATTCGTAGCGGTTGGCAAGTAAACGACCTTGATTGGGATCTGTATTCATCTTCTATCGGGGAAGTATAAGGTTCTAAAATCAATTTTGGCGGACTATATATCAGTTGCAGCGGGACTCACGGGGCTAACGCTTCAGGGTTGCTTCAATCGTCTGCTTAATGCTGTGACCATCTAAAATACTGCTAATCAGACGATAGGTATTTTGATCGATGTAGACGTAGGTGTCTAATCCTTTTTGTTTGCTACCAGTTCCCATAAACCAGTAGTACTGAGTGATCGATTGCTGTCCCAATCTACCCTCTCCCTCAATATTCCCCAAAAGATTGTGTTGGGAAACATAGGTATAGTGTTTTGCCTCATAATTCAAATTGCCTCGGCATTGATAAATAATCTCCGTTGCCGTTTCATCATCACAGGTGAGGCTCGTAGTTGATTTAAACCAGTTAGCTCTTTTCCAATCGATCTTAATTCCTCCCTCTAGGGGAATCGGTGCTAAGTTTGGTTTTAGCCAGTGACCAGTGACATGCCAATAACCAGCTTCCACTAAGAAACTATGAGTCATAACTTTGTCCTCTCAATTTCATTCTGGTTATCATCGCCATAAGGTTTAATTTATCTGGGTATATGGATGAACGTCTCCTAATAGAACTGGTTTAGCTGCCCCTGTAACTTGAGGTAAATTACCAGGAATTCCTTGAACTCTCCAGTAGGCTAAGACGGCAAAAGCGATCGCCTCTTTAAAATCTCCATCAATTCCCACCTCATTGGTGGTACCAATATGTGCCGATGTTAACTCAGCTTGTAACCGTTGTCTCAGATATGAATTCCTACTGCCACCTCCACAGAGGAAAACTTCTTCGGGCATCTGGGGCAAAAACTCTCGGTAACTATGCACCACCGAGGCTACCGTGAGTTCGGTTAAAGTCGCCAGGCGATCGCTAGCTCCCAAATCTAGATCATCCATTGCTTGCCAACATTGCTCTAAATAATCTGCACCAAATAGTTCTCTTCCTGTGGATTTTGGTGGGGGCTGCTGAAAAAAGTCTTGCTCCATCCACTTTGAGACTAAATGCTGATTTGGTATGCCTTGAGCTGCCCATTGACCATCTTGATCGTAGGTTTTAGTTCCGTTAGTTAAACGAGCTACAGCTAGGTCTAGCAGAGCATTCGCAGGGCCAGTATCCCAGCCAAAAACTTGTGCTTCCCAGTTAACCATTGTCTTGGGAGGTAAATAGGTCACATTGCCAATCCCCCCTAGGTTTTGAATGGCTCTGGCTTTAGTGGGGTGGGACAACAAACAAAGATCGATTTTTGACACTAAGGGCGCTCCTCCGCCCCCCGCAGCAATATCAGCGACTCGAAAATTACTGATGGTTTTAATCCCTGTGAGGTGAGCGATCAGTTCCCCTCTCCCAACTTGATAGCTATAGCCTAGTTGACCTTTGGTGGGTGGTCGATGATAGATAGTCTGACCGTGAGAACCAATTAATTCTGCTGTGGGCTGCTGGGCTTGAATTTGTTGGGCTGCCTGGGCAAATTGCGTGGCGATCGCATCATCTAATACGGCTAATTCTGCTATATTTAACGCTTTTCCGCCACAAATAGCTAATATCTTGGCTCTTAAAGCTTCGGGATAAGCAAAGGTTGCCCCTGCTAATAACTTTACCTCTAAATCTTCCTCGATACCGCTGATTTCTACTAAGGCAGTATCAATCCCATCGACAGAAGTGCCACTCATCAAACCGATAACTATCATCACTTTGCTTCGTAAGATATACATCTACGTTGTAGTGAGTTAACAGTCAGGAGTCAAGGGTTCGGAATTAGGAGTTCGGAATTAGGAGTTCGGAGTTCGGAGTTCGGAGTTAAGAGCAGAAGTATAGCTTATAGCTTATAGCTTATAGCTTATAGCTTATAGCTTATAGCTTATAGCCTATAGCTTATAGCTTATTAGTTGCCCAGCGGATTTGACGTAGAATACCCCGCAACATTGCTACTTCTTCAGGCTGCAAATTGGCTTTATTGTACAGACGACGAAACTTTTCCATTTTGACGGGGGCAGTATGGGGATATAAATAGCCAATCTCCAGGAGCATTGCTTCCAAATCTTGATAGTATCCTTCCAAGACTTCAATGGTTGCATTAGTTGCATGATTGGGGATGGCTGCTGTTACTGGCGGAGATATCGACGGGGAGATATCTGGTGCTGACAAACCATTGCCACTGCTTGTTTCTTTGCTTGTTTCTACACAACCTTGATCAAGTCGGTAAAATTGGTAAAGTTGATAGACGCAAATTGCCACCGCCTGAGCCAAATTCAAAGAAGGATAGTCGGGATTAGACTCAATACAGATAAATCTTTGAGCATATTTCAATTCATCATTACTCAGTCCGCGATCCTCCGCTCCAAACAACAAAGCCGATTGAATATTGGGAACCAGTAGCTCAGGCAGTACTATTGCAGGGGACTCTAATACAATGGGAACACTACGAGAGCGAACAGTGGTAGCGATCGCCTGTTGACAGCCAGCTAAAGCCACGGGAATACTCTCCACAATCTGGGCGGTTTCTAAAACATCTACTGCATGTACCGCCATTTGTCTGGCTTCATCGGACGACCGATCGCACCTGGGATTAACCAATACTAGGTTAGTCAACCCCATATTTTTCATGATTCTGGCGATCGACCCCACGTTCAAGGCTCCCGCAGGTTCTACCAGCACAATCCTAATATTCGCCAACAAGTTCTGCTTCATCTGTCTAAACTATCAATTAATGAGGAATAATAAAACTGTCAAGCTTCTTATTCCAGGCAAAATATGGCGAACCAGCGGAAAAAATCCGATCTCCCTACCAAAATTTGTCCTGTATGCGATCGCCCTTTTACCTGGCGCAAAAAATGGGAGCAATGTTGGGATGAGGTTAAATACTGTAGCGATCGCTGTCGTCGTCGCAAACAGTCAGTTTAAAAGCTATAAGCTTTTGGTGGATCACCGTCTAATAACAGTCCAATAACATTAGTCACATCACAATTTTTATCACATTATGTCTGCTAATCAAGTACAGCCAAAACTTATTATTCATGGTGGCGCAGGAGGACATATCAAAAGCGAGCGGGGAGAAGCCAAAGTCCGTCAAGCTCTCCATCAAATTGTGACCGAGGTTTATGAACTTCTCTCTCAAGGTGGTAGTGCTGTTGATG
>JBEANW010000420.1:0-4433 GCA_041165225.1 Cyanobacteriota bacterium
CCTTTTTTAATCAGGCTTGGAGTCGAGTTTTAGGACAAGAAAACGAAACCAAGTCTAATAGTAATTGGATGATAAATATTCATCCCCAAGACTTAGCAGATTGTCAGTTTCAGTTCAATCTAGCTTTAGTCGATGCTAAAGGATTTACCATTAGTTATCGCTTGGAAATATCCAAGCAAAAATGTATCTGGATCTCTAATCATGCGATGCCCCAGTTTTCTCTTGAGGGAAAATTCACAGGATTAGTTGGTTATTGTTTCGATATTACTTCCCTGAAAAAAACTGAACAAAAACTAATTCAACGAGCAGCAAGCGATCGCCTTTTGACTCAAATCACCCAGAAAATTCACGCTTGTCTAGAGCTAGATCAGATTCTTCAGATTACCGTGGATGAGGTTAAGCAGTTTTTACAGGCGGAAAAAATTCAAATTAATCGAGTCGAGGAAACGGGAAAGTTGTCTTTATTGGTGGAATCTAGGCTGGTGGATTCACCCTTAAGCTGTGATATATCTGAGCCAAAACAAGTTCCCGCAGAGTTGTTTCGCAATCATTTCCTTCAGTTGTCCTCTGGCAAAACTATCTCTCAAGACTTCGTTGAGTCAGTCTCTCACCTGCCTGGAGTCTGTTCCACATTATTAATTCCGATTATGGGGGAAGCAACCCTCTGGGGATTAATCTGTATTGAGAATTGCTCCCTCGCCAGACGGTGGCATACAGAGGAAATTGATCTACTAGAACGGGTGGCTCTAGAGCTTTCCGTGGGGATTAAACAGGCGCAACTTTATCAACAGCTAGAACAGGCAAATCGGGAGTTACAGCAACTATCCGTTATGGATGGTCTGACTCGGATCTCCAACCGTCGTAAATTTGACCAGTACATCGCCTCTGAATGGATCAGACTGTCTAGAGAGCAAGGCTCTTTATCCTTAATCCTCTGTGATATTGACCATTTCAAACTTTATAACGATACCTATGGTCATCTCGCAGGCGATCGCTGTTTAATCGAAGTCGCCCAAGCAATTAGCAAAGTGATTAAGCGTCCGACGGATCTCGTGGCTCGTTATGGAGGAGAAGAGTTTGTGTTGGTGCTGCCACAAACTCCCATCGTCGGGGCAATCCATTTAGCACAGCAGATCCGTTTACAAGTTCAAGCCCTCAAAATTCCCCATCTTAGTTCTTCTGTCGATCTCTATGTCACCATCTCTTTGGGGGTATCCTGCTGTATTCCTCATCCTAACTTTGATTTTGAAGTATTGATTGCCGCGGCGGATCAAGGTTTGTATCAAGCCAAAGAAAGGGGTCGCAACCAAGCGGTAGAATGTGGGATTGATCTAATTTAATTGACTAAGTGACCGAATCTGAATCTATGCCTTGTGGATATACTCTTCCTGTCTTCGCCTGTGGCAGTGCGATCGCTGCTTTACGTCATCTTCAGGATCGATCTTCCCCCGATCAAGTAACAGTCAATTTAATTAAGCCAGCAGAACCAGCCATAATTGACATTGAACAGGTGGCTACGATTGATGATCATTGTGCGATCGCTATTACCCGCAGTGATCCTGGCGCTCATTTAGATTTAACTCGCAACACCCCAATCTGGGCTAAGGTAAGCTTTAATTCTGACTCTTGTGACCCTGCTCAACAAATTACCATCGAAGGGGGAGAGGGTATTGGTAAGCAACAGGAGCAGCAAAATCAAGCTGCAATTTATAGTTATGCTCAAGAATTAATCCAGACAAATCTACAACCGCTCCTCAAGCCCAAACAAAGTATTACGGTAACGATCATTCTGCCAGAAGGAGTGCGATTAGCTAAACGAACCTCAAATGAAGCCTTTGGTGTCGTAGAAGGACTATCTTTATTAGGAACTACGGGCATCGTGCAGCCCCTAACTGCCCCAGATCAACTATCGACCTATCAGGAAGAGATTAGAAACAAGGCAAAACTGTTTGATGCTCTAGTGTTTTGTATTGGGGAAAACGGCATCGATTTAGCGCAAAAAATGGGTATAGAACCTTCAAGAATTATTAAAACCGCTAACTGGCTTGGTTCGATGTTAGTTACCGCTGCTGCCGCTGGAGTCAAGTCGATCTTACTGTTTGGTTATCACGGCAAACTAATTAAGCTAGCAGGAGGAATTTTTCATACCCACAATCATCTTGCTGATGGCAGATTAGAAATCATGACTGCCTATTGCGCTAAGTTAGGCTTGCCCATAGCTCAGACTCAACAAATTTTTGACTGCGCCACCACTGAAGCTGCCCTAAATTTATTACGAGAATTCAATAGAGCAGAACCTGATCATCCTGACTGGGTAGAGTTAGTTTATCAAGCACTAACCCAGGCGATCGATACTAAATCCCAGGAGTATATTTGCAAGTATACCGAACAAAAAATTTGTGTGGGTTCGATACTATTTGATCGCAGTAGAGAAGTGATTAAAAGAAGCGATAATGCCCTGCTTTTGCTGCCTAAACTATGCTAATGTATGAGGATATTTACGGTACTTTTTAAAACTAAGAGATACCCCGCTAGAATCATAACTCTCCAAATACAAATTTGGTATCAAAAACTCAAATTTCTTTACACTTTGTTACCTAATTACTTACACAGACTTCCTAGAGTATAGTGACTATTCAAACAAAACCAATCTCCTCTCCCAACAGCGATGCTTTAGCTGCTGACTCTTTCGTTGACAAGGTTAATCGTCAAACGATTATCATCATCGATTTTGGTTCTCAATACTCCGAGTTAATTGCCCGCAGAATTCGAGAAACACAAGTCTATTCAGAAGTTTTGTCTTACAGGACGAGTGCTGAAGAATTACGAAAAATAGATCCTCGTGGCATTATTCTCTCTGGTGGCCCTAATTCGGTATACGATGACCAGGCTCCTAAGTGTGACCCTGAAATTTGGAATTTAGGTATTCCGATTCTGGGGGTGTGCTACGGGATGCAGCTAATGGTTAAGCAGTTGGGGGGAAAGGTCGAAAAAGTTGAGCGAGGGGAGTATGGCAAAGCCAAGCTATTCATTGAAGATCCCACAGACTTGCTGACGAATGTCGAAGATGGAGCCACCATGTGGATGAGTCATGGCGACTCCTGTACTCAATTGCCAGATGGATTTTCTGTCTTAGCTCACACCAACAATACCCCCTGTGCCGCCATATCCAATCCAGAGAAAAAGCTCTTTGGGGTGCAATTTCATCCTGAAGTAGTTCACTCCGAAGGGGGAATTGCTCTGATTCGCAACTTTGTTTACCATGTTTGCGAATGCGAACCCACCTGGACAACGGAAGCCTTTGTGGAAGAGTCCATTCGAGATATTCGAGCAAAAGTTGGTGAGAAGCGGGTATTGCTAGCGCTTTCAGGAGGGGTAGATTCCTCTACCCTAGCGTTTCTACTCCATCGAGCCATTGGCGACCAATTGACCTGTATGTTTATCGACCAGGGGTTCATGCGGAAGGGTGAACCAGAAAAGCTGGTGGAAATATTTAAGAATCAGTTTCATATCCCTGTGGAATATGTCATGGCTCGCGATCGCTTTTTAAAACAAGTTGAGGGAGTCACCGATCCTGAACTAAAACGCCGTCGGATTGGACATGAGTTCATTCAGGTATTTGAAGCAGAATCTAAAAAGCTAGGGCCTTTTGACTATCTAGCTCAAGGCACACTATATCCTGATGTAATTGAGTCGGCTGACAGCAATGTTGACCCCAAAACAGGGGAAAGAGTAGCGGTAAAAATTAAGAGTCATCATAATGTTGGTGGTTTACCCAAAGATCTGCGCTTCAAACTAGTAGAGCCGCTACGAAAACTCTTTAAAGACGAAGTGCGTAATGTAGCTCGTGCCATCGGACTCCCAGAAGAAATTGTCCGTCGTCATCCCTTCCCTGGCCCTGGTTTAGCCATCAGAATTGTGGGAGAAGTGACCGCTGAAAGGTTAAATATCCTGCGGGATGCTGATTTCATTGTGCGGGACGAAATTAGTAAACAGGGAGTCTATCATGACTACTGGCAAGCTTTTGCGGTATTGTTGCCCATTCGCAGTGTTGGGGTAATGGGAGATAAGCGCACCTATGCTCATCCCATTGTGCTACGTTTTATCACCAGTGAAGATGGCATGACCGAAGATTGGGCAAGAGTTCCCTATGAGATGCTGGAAATTATCTCTAACCGTATTGTGAATGAGGTTAAAGGAGTCAATCGGGTCGTTTATGACATTACTTCTAAACCCCCTGGAACGATTGAGTGGGAATAACAACTAGTAGGGGCAAATAGCTATTTGCCCTTGCTTTCAGGTAAATTCCTAAACGATCGCTTCTTCCTCTTCTGGAGTCGTTTCATTAGCAGCTTTATTTTTGAGAGCTGCTTCTTGAGCCATTAAATTAATGATTGAAGCTTTTTCTAGCAAGCCAAGAACTTGACCCTCGG
>JBEANW010000421.1:0-2935 GCA_041165225.1 Cyanobacteriota bacterium
CTCCTCCACATTCCCAGGCAAATCCACCAACACCAATTTCTCTAAAGCCAAATCCAAAATGCGATCGGGTATCTTGAGATTCCGATCTAACTCACTAAAGCGCGTTGGCAGAGCAAACTCAGGATAAGCCTTCAGAAAGCTCTCCTGTCGATCCGCATCCACCGCGTAAAAATCCAAACCCGATTCTAAACAGTAAGCAGCCTTCAATTTAGAGAGCAATGTCTTCCCTACACCACCCTTCTTACAGTTAGAAATCTGAATAGCTGGACGAGTCGGAATAATTGAAGATGCCGATTCTGTCTTATCTATTTTGACTTTGACCATGATGATTTATTTACTGGCAAACAACTTATCTATTGCAGACTGCTTTCTATTTGGTTCTGACTGTTTTATTTCCTCTGGCTTCTCAGTCGGCAAGATCGACTTAACAGTATTGGATGTCCCTACTGCCTCTTCATTCAAAGAACGACGATACTCAGTGTGATACTGCTTTAGTGTCGCCGTACTAATCTTGACTCCCGATTCCGTAATCGATTCCGCCAAATCATCATATTCACATCCCCTAGCCAAAGCAGCCTCAATTCTCAAGTGCAACTTAGCCACTAGCTTTCTTAAATATCCTGGTTGAGATGCCTTATCTTTAGTTTGATCGAGCTTACGGGCGATCGCTTTTTCCAGGGGACTTAGTTCCGATTGATTCATTTCTAGTTTTCAATTCATACTTTTATTCCATTGTGCCAAATATTTTATTAGTTAAACGATATTTAAAACAATAAAATTCACTTTCAGTGAGATATTAGACTTAAATCAGAGCTATTCATATACTGGTTTAATTCCCACACCTGATGCACCCTTAGTGAGAATAAATAAAATACACGTATTTTTTAGATAAATATAAATAGACTATTTTAAGCTGTTTCTAAACATCAATAATAAGATATGTAAAATGAGTTTTAAATAATAGTTTTAATCTCTCAAAAATGTCACCATCGAAATAGTTAAGCAAGAACAAGAATTTTTATCCAAATGGTTTGCTCGATTGGGAGACTCTACGCCAAAGTAAACGACTATGCGACTGACAATTACTACACTCAAAACCAAGGATTAGCTAATAGTCAATGGTCTGGACAAGGTGCAGCAATACTTGGTCTTAATGGTCAAGTTTCGACGGCAGAATACAACAACGCCTATCAAGGATTAGATACTCAAGGTAATCCTCTACGGCAAAGACAATCAGGTAAAAAATATAATCCAGGCAGAGATATTACCCTCTCTGCTCCTAAGTCTGTATCTCTACTAGGATTAGTTAAAGAAGATCAAGCCGTAATCGAAGCTCATCAGCAAGCTGTAAAAACTACTCTTACCTACATAGAGCAGAACTGTATCTTTACGAGAACGGGTAAAGGAGGAGCTAATCACCTTCAGACAGATAATGCTTTGTTCGCTGTTTTCCAACATGACGACAATCGCAATCAAGACCCTCAACTCCATAGTCACTGTGTGATTTTTAATCAGACTAAAGGAGAAGATGGGAAATGGCGATCAATGGATAACCGCGAGTTATACCAGCAGAAGATGACCATTGGTATGGTCTATCACCATGAACTAGGGAGAAGACTACAAACTCTTGGATATGAACTGGATTGGAATCATGATGGAACTTTCGATGTTCGGGGTTATAGTCAGTCACAACTAAAGGAATTTAGTACTCGCAAACAAGAAATAGAAAATGCTGTAGGAGTTGAAGCTAATGCAGTAGCCAAAGCTAAAGCCTGCACTACAACACGTAAAAGCAAAATACATCAGGCAGAGTCAGAAAGGAAAGAATTAAAGCAAATATGGCAGCAAAAAGCCGAACAGTTAGACATCAAACATCCTGAAGCCAATTATCAACATCAGCAGGTTACTAATTTAAAAGATAAAAGTAAATTAGTAATTGAAGCCACAGAGATAGTTAGCGAACGCCAGGTCGCTTTTCCCAGGCATATACTCATTAAAGAATCTCTGCGACAATCACAGGGTAGCTATAGTCTTGAAGATATAGAAAGAGAAGTTAATCAGAATAAAAGTCTGGTCAAAATAAAGGATGGCAGATTAACTACTCAAACTGCCATTGACAGAGAAAAGCAGATCCTACATTTGACTAGAAACAGCAAAGATAGATATCTTCCTCTAGCCAATACAGAAATAGCTGCTCATCAAGCTCAAAGATTAGGACTGAATAAAGCTCAGGCGATCGCTCTCAAGTATTTTGTCAATAATCGAGATGGTGTAATGCTCTGCCAAGGAGATGCGGGAGTTGGCAAAACTTACACCGTTAAAGCCCTAAAAGAAACCATCTCTTCAGAAACTAAGATGCGGGGTTTAGCTCCCAGTGCTGCTGCTGCTAGCGAATTAAACCAGGGAGCAGATATCAACTGTCAAACTTTAGATGCCTATCTGCATCTACCCATCAAGTCATTGCCTAAGAATGAATTAATTGTGGTGGATGAAGCGGGGATGATTAGCAGTAGTCAAATGAAAAACTTGCTAGAAAAAGCTCAACAAACCAATTCCCGTATACTGCTGATTGGCGATACCAAACAACTGGCTGCGGTACAGGCAGGCTCACCTTTTGCATTGCTCCAAGAACAAGCCCAATTACCCACTATTAGTATTAATCAAAATATCAGACAGCAGAATTTTCAGCTAAAAGAAGTAGTAAATCTCTTATCCGCAGGCGAAATAAAGCAGGGATACCAAAAGCTCAACGAACAAGGCAACATCAAACAGATTCCGATTGATAGTTTGAGACTGAAAGCAGTGGTTAATGACTACTTAGCAAGAGACGCTAAAACTCAAACACAGACATTAATCTTAGCTGGCACAAATAAAGAAAAAGAGGCAATTATCAAACAGGTAAGGCAAGGGTTAATTGAGCAGGGCAAGTTAAGTC
>JBEANW010000422.1:0-4004 GCA_041165225.1 Cyanobacteriota bacterium
AAGAGAAAACCGTGGTTTATCTTTAAGTCGAATCATTCTGATGTTACGTAGGTTTGCTAGTTGACAAAAATAAGGTGGCTTTTTCGTAGTTTAGCTTTTGAGAAAGAATCCTCTTACAAAAAACGCGCCGTTGGGATCTGAGGAAATTGGGAATATGGAACAATTCAACTTTACGCTCCCTAAATCCTTAAACCCCTAAATCCCTAATTTTTCCTTAACTAGCGTAACGTCAGTTACTTAGATCAGAGTGAGATAACTTAATTCTAGGCTCAACCTATCTATGCCATAGTTTGAATGATGTAGTCAAAGTAGGGTGCAGCCTCTTGGGCATCTTCTTTGCTCAGAAGATCAACTGAAGCGCCTTTAAGACAGCGAATCGCATCAATCATTCCTGGGACAGGCACTTGGAGGGAATTGTACATTTCTCTCGCACCAATTAGACCAGATGCTTCAATGGGGCCTTTATCTCCTGCCATCACACCATAGGTAACCAGACGAAGATACCAGCCAAAATCTCGGATACACTGATTATATTGTTTTTGTCCTGAAGCGTTGCCCCCAGCAGAACGATACTCAGGGTGCATTTTAAACAACTCTTTTGCTGCCTGTTCGACAATTTTCTTTTCGCTTTTGGCTAAAGTTTCGGCAATGCGTACTCGCTTTTCGCCAGTAGTTAAAAAGTTTTTAATGCCTTCTAGTTCACCACTACTAGGGTAGCGGAGTTCTTCATCTGCTCTGAGGATGACTTGACTGACTATGCTCATAATATCTGAATCGGTTTAATTAACTTTAATAATCTTAGTATCTCAACAAAGAGAAATCGTTGGCAATATCTTGCCATTCCGTGGGAGACAAAGGTTGTTCTACTAAATCAATCTTAAAAATTGCGATCGCTGCTTGAACTAAGCTATTGACTATCATACCAGTCAGATCCCCCTGAGAATCTGTGGTTAATCGATTATTTTGCTGGAGCATAACTTCCCTGAGATTTTGCCCTAAATCTGTCCCAAACACTTGTTTATATAGTTGCTGATCTGTATTGATGATCATCGATCCATGTTGCAACACGGTCTTGCCTCGACGTAGTTGGGCGCTACCAATCACTTTGTTACCAGGGTTATTACCAGAGGTGGTAATCAAGTCTGTGCCTGTAGCAGTAGCAAAGCAATTCTGGTGCTGAATATACTCTTTAGTGGCAGTACCGTAGTCTAAAGTTACCCCCAGCGATCGCCATCCTGTAATCAGAAACTGACATATTTGTTGATACACCGCCAATCTTTTCCCTGGAGGAATGGACGTGATGATCGCATAAGTTAAATCCCCCTGATGCAATACGGCTCTACCCCCCGTCGGGCGACGCACAAGGTCGATCGCTTTGCCCTGCCAGGTTAAATCATCCCAAGCTTCGGGACATTCTTGCTGGTGATAGCCCAAAGAAATCGCTACAGGTTGCCATGTATAGAACCTCATGGTGGGGGGGTGTTTTCCTTGGCGATGCTGCTCTAGTAAATAGCCATCGATTGCCATCTGCATCACACCTGATGCTTCAATCGGCGGTATATAACGCCAGGGAGAACTCATAAATAAAATTTAAATCTGTGGAAAACTTGTGGAAAAGCCTTGATATTTAGCTCTTGCCTGTGGAAAAAATGTCTGTCGCTGATGACTTAACTCCTAAGAAACAAATTAATCTGCTTAGGAGTGACTTAACAGTGACTTAACTTTGAAACTTTTGTCGGCTGACAAAGTTAATGCGATCGCTTAAGAGAGAAATAGTTTGATTTAAAGCGCGATCCTGTCTTAGTTGTTTGGCAATCTTGTCGCAACTATACATCACAGAAGTATGATCTTTCCCGCCAAATTTTTCCCCAATACGGGGTAAACTCAGGTCGGTATATTGGCGCATGAGATACATGGTGATATGGCGAGCGTTACTAATTTCTCGCCGTCGCGAACTGCTTTTTAAATCTTCGAGGGAAACATTCAGAATCTCCGTTGCCACCTCTAAGATGGTATCGGGAGAAGCGGTAATTTGTTCTACTTTCGGATTGAGGGCAGAGGCAATATTTTCCACTGTCATCGAGAGGTTTGATAGGGAGATATAAGCGATCGCTCTAATTAATGCTCCCTCCAATTCTCGAATGTTGGAAGTATACTGGCTGGCAATATATTCGATCGCCTCTCGCGGTAAACGCACATTTTCTGATTCGGCTTTCTTTTGTAAAATTGCCATGCGGGTTTCTAAGTCTGGCACCTGGACATCGGCAATCAAACCCATAGAAAATCTCGAACTCAGACGCTCCTGTAGTTTGGGAATTTGTTGTGGCGGGCGATCGCTGGCTAAGACGACCTGTTTGCCTGCTTCGTGAAGGGTATTGAAGGTGTGGAAAAATTCTTCTTGAGTGTATTCTTTTCCTTCAATAAACTGAATGTCATCTACCAGCAAAATATCCGCCGTGCGATAATGCTCACGAAAAGCTTGGATGCTATCATTACGAATTGCTGCAATTAAATCGTTGGTAAATTGCTCCGTCGAAACATAAAAGACTTTAGCTTCAGGATTAATCTCCAGATAATAATGTCCAATAGCCTGCATCAAATGAGTTTTACCCAATCCTACTCCTCCACAGAGAAATAGCGGGTTAAAATCCCGCCCTGGGGATTCGGCGACAGCTAAGGAGGCAGCATGTACCATGCGGTTGGTAGAGCCGACCACGAAACTATAAAAAGTATATTTAGGATTTAATTTATTCGGCTTGAGGGAATTGTTCCCCATCGAAGATCTAAGTTGATCTTGAGCAAAGTTGATGGGTTTGGTCAAAAAAGCCAAATCTTGTCCTTGCTGAGATTTGAAGCAAATTTCTAATGGTTTTCCTGTAACTTCCGCCACGGCATCACCAATGATCCCCAGATAATGTTTTTGTAAATGGCTCATCACAAAAGCATTGGGAGCCAAAATCGTGATTTTCTCCCCATCAATGCTATCAATCAGGGCATTCTGAATCCAAGTCTCAAAGGTGGGGCGACTTAACCTTTCTTTAAGAAGTTCTAGAACGTTTGCCCATAATTGCTCTGAAGAAATTGCCACTCTGTTATCTGACCAGTGAAAATGATAGCAAGTCAAGGTAACCGCTTCTGAAGCATGTTGTACCGTTCACTTGCTAAAATTCTACCAGTAGAGTCGGCTGAGAATTGCTAATATTTACTATCTATTTCAAATCGTTAAAACTTCCTGGAAATAAAAGATCTAACAAATAACGACAAATTTATGATTACTCCCGCGATCGCTCAAGCAGGCGCACCTATTCTTAGAAGCCAGGCTCAACTGGTTGATCAAATTTCAGACCCTAAGATCGTGGAGCTGATTGACTGTTTAATTAACACAGCGATCGCCCATCAGGGAGTGGGCATTGCTGCACCCCAAATTTCTCAACCTTTTCGCATAATCATTATCGCTTCCCATCCAAGCGATCGCTATCCCGATGCCCCCACTATGAATCCAATGGCAATGATTAACCCCCGCCTACTATCTCATGGCAAACAAATAGTCAAAGACTGGGAAGGCTGCTTAAGCGTACCCAACACTAGAGGTTTAGTTCCTCGATATCAGGAAGTTGAGGTCGAATATACCACCAGTTCTGGGGAGGTAAAACAGGAAATTATGACAGATTTTGTCGCACGTATTTTTCAGCATGAATTAGACCATCTTGAGGGCATTCTCTTTACTGATCGCATTGCGGAACCCTTTGACTTGTATACAGAAGAGGAGTATCGCCAACTTATCAAAAGCTTAAAGCTTTAAGCTTTTGGCTCTAAGCTTTTTAGTTGAATAACTGCGACCTAGCTTTAAACTAAAACGCGACTTAAAACTTGTGAGCTTAAGACTCAGGAAAATCATCCCTAAAAGACATCTGTGCAATAGCAGCAAACTACTTTATTGCTTGAACTTGAAGGATTGTTAGGAAGTGTGCGAAAGGACGGCTTAAGGCTCATATTGCTCAGTA
>JBEANW010000423.1:0-3365 GCA_041165225.1 Cyanobacteriota bacterium
CTGTCGTCGAACCCCATCAACATATCCTCCAGGTGAATGATGGTCATGAACGGCAAGTCCCTCTCAATCAATGGATCATGGGTTTTCGGTATGGTTCCAACAGTATTAATCCCCTGATTCAATGGCTGAAAAGTCGCAAGGATCAACAACCAGCAATTTTTATTAATGATGCAAGTGACGCTATCAGTGCAGGGGAGCTACAGACAATTTGGCGCAATCTCACCAGCGATCTTCTTACCCCCCAAGGAGAGTCCCCAGGAATCAACCAAGCAAGGCAAACTTGGTGTGTAGAGATGTTGATGCGAGGCATTGAGTTGGAGGATTTAAGTATTCTGAGTGGGATGGATGTCGAACACCTCCAGCAATATGCTCAAAGAGCGAGAAATAAAGCTGCGTTAGAATCGGCAGCACGTTTGGATAAGAAAGGTTAAATTAACTAGAATTCAAAGCCATCATGACGCTAATTAAAATCAGTAGGGCGATCGCAATTAATCCTCGATAGCGATAGAGCCAGCTTTTAAATCCTCGCCAACCTAACTGATGAGGAGGAATGTCTTGAGGGGGAACTAAGGGCGTATCTGCATCATGATACAGTGTGCAACTTTTAGCCTGGGGACGTTGGGGAAAGTTACAGGTATCGTCTAGATGATAGGTGCAGCGATCGCACAAACTCCTACCATCCGCTGAATGATATAAAAGTATACCAGGATGACCAAAAGCTGTTAGAGGATGATCACAGTGAGGGCAACTAATGGCTTGAGCATCGATCGGCTTTTGACACTGGGGGCAGCTAGGCATTTTTCATTACTGATTACAGGTTACTGATTTGAGGGGAATTTGCGGATTTGATATTCTTTGCTTTCCAGCATTTTGTAGCTGATCTTCCTCTCTTTCATTGCAGTCGAGAACTTTTGTTCAATTTTAACTAAATCTTCGACAGGGATTGATTTCCATTGTTCGCGAGTTTGCCAGCGGATCGCAAAAATCACTTTACTAGCTAAATTCGGCTCAATCCAAACTTCTTTCCCCAAAAAACCAGGGTAAGTTGCTAAAGAAGCTGTCCAGATGTTTTCGTCCTCTTGAATAAACTGTTCCCGTGCATCCGAATCTACGTTAAACTCAAGCCACTCAATAACCATATAATTCTTAATCCTAAAAAAAGATTGATAATATTTATATTGGGTTATTTTACGATCTAAGTAAGAAAAATTTAGGAGATTACAAAATGGACAATAACGACTGGCTGAGACAGTTATTGATGTTGGGAGTCGGTACAACTTCTTTAGTGGCAGAGAAAATTAGAGAAGTTAGTGATGAATGGGTCAAAGACGGCAAAATCAACCCAGAACAGGCAAAATCTTTCGTAGACGACCTCATGTCCCAGCTTAATACTGGCTCAGACAGTATGCAAAAACAAGCAGAGCGACAAATGAAAAACATGCTGCAAGATTTGGGAGTTCCCCGCCAGGCAGAAATGGACGAATTGAGAGGACGGATCGATCGCCTGGAGCGTCAAATTAGAGATTTGGAAAATAAGAACTGGCGCTAGTTGATGGACTGAAATCTACAGTTTTTCATCTAAATTAAAGACACTATTGTTTTCATCAGCTAGTATTGAGGCGATGAGATTGATACAGATTGGTGTTTTATTGATTAAAATGCGCTATGTGGCAAATTCCCTGAGTCTACCAAAAGCAAAGTTCTATTGTTTGAGATTTTAGACCATCAACTCTCTTTACCAAGACAAATCTGTGATTACACTAACTTTATTGCATCCTCTTCAATCAGTAGCGGTTCAAAGCTGGGAATTTAAAGATGAACCGAGTATTAAAATCGGTCGTGCCACCGATAATGAAGTAGTTCTCTATAGTGCTGTAGTATCCCGCCATCATGTTGAAATTAGACAATCAGGAACTGGGGGCTGGGAAGTAGTTAATATAGGCTCTAATGGCACTTATATTGATGGTGAGCGCATTGAGCGGATGACCGCTGTAGACGGTATGATTGTCCGTTTAGCAAAGTCTGGTCCCAAAATTTTGCTTAAAATTGAATCTAGTCCTCATCAGGAGCAATCTAATACTGCTATTAGTCAGGGCAGGACAAAACGGCAGCCAAAAAGTGCTAAAGATACTTTAATTAGTTAACTTTAGAAGATGGCAAAACTTAAATTACAAAATTTACAAAAGAAATATCGCACTGATGTCATTCCTGTGAAGGATATTTCCTTAGAAGTTGAGGATGGAGAATTTCTCACTTTATTAGGCCCTTCGGGGTGTGGCAAGTCTACCCTCTTACGGCTGATTGCAGGCTTAGAGCCTCCCACCAGAGGTGAAGTGATGCTCGATGGTAAAAATATTAATCAAACTGCTCCTGGCGATCGCGATATGGCAATGGTTTTTCAAAGCTATGCCCTCTATCCCCACATGACCGCAGGCGAGAATATAGCTACAGCCTTAAAGCTGCGTAAAATGCCGACCGCAGAAATTAAGCATCGAGTCGATGATGCTGCCCACAAATTAGAGTTAACCAGCCTCCTCAACCGTAAACCTGGTCAGATGTCTGGTGGTCAAAGACAACGAGTGGCATTGGCTAGAGCTTTAGTACGCAATCCCGAAGTATTTTTGCTCGACGAACCGCTAAGTAACCTAGATGCCCTCTTACGAGAACAGGTAAGAGCGCAGATGAAACAGCTATTTAAAGAGCAAAATAAACCCGTAGTGTATGTTACCCACGATCAAACCGAAGCCATGTCCCTCTCAAGCAAAGTAGCAGTATTGAATCAAGGTATAGTTCAACAGTTAGATCCTCCCAGTCGCATCTATTCCAACCCTGCCAATGAATTTGTCGCTAGCTTTGTCGGTAGTCCTCAAATGAATCTGTTAACCCTCAAGTGCGAGGAAAATGTAGCACGACTAGGCAAATATCGCTTTGCCCTCCCGACTATGACCAAGAACCCAACTCAAATTGTCTTTGGTATTCGACCTGAAGATGTTTGCTTGGCTAATTCTGAAATAGAAACAGCAATTATTGGTCAAGCATATTTGGTAGAGCAACTGGGCAAAGACAACCTCGTTAGCCTCAGAGTACAAGACTCAGAAACAACTATTAGAGCCTTACTGCCTTGCGATCGCAATTGGCAAGACCAAACAATTTCTTTAGAGATTCAGCCTCAGAAAATTCACTGGTTTGATATTGAGACAGGCGATCGACTTAATTAGGGGTAGTTCCCCAATCCTCCAACAATTCCGTTTAAACGTTAAGATTTAGCGTCTCTTCTGGATATTCAGTGCCACTTAACATGAGCTGAGTTATTGCTGTGTACGCCTCTGTCCATGCCTGTTCAGTTTCTGGTGTCCAAGCATCTT
>JBEANW010000424.1:0-5149 GCA_041165225.1 Cyanobacteriota bacterium
CAGATTAATTTGTTTCTTAGGAGTTATCAACTACTAACTATCAACCAAGAATATCAATTTAACTATGTCCTGAAGGGCGATCGCCATCAACCAATAATTCTATTTCTCCACGGTTTTATGGGGGACTGTCATGATTTTGCTCAGGTTAGTGATAACCTGAGTGAGTTTTGCTGTTTGACAGTAGATTTGCCTGGTCATGGGCAGACTAAAGTGCAGCAGGATAGTGATTATCAAATGCCGAATGTTGCTCTAGCTTTGACTAGATTATTAGCTGAGTTAGAGATTAAGCAATGCATTCTAGTGGGCTATTCCCTGGGAGGCAGAATTGCTCTTTATTTAGCTATTCATTTTCCGCAGTATTTTCAAGGAGTAATCTTAGAATCCGCTTCCCCAGGATTATCTAATCAGTTAGAGCGCGATCGCCGTATCGTTCAAGATTACCAACTAGCAGCGCAACTGGAGTCCTCGGATTTGACTGATTTTATCCAGCAGTGGTACAGTCAGTCCCTATTTGCATCTTTTGTCCAACATCCTAATTATCCTCAGGCGATCGCCAGAAGACTAGGCAACGATTCCTATAAACTAGCCAAGTCTCTACGGTTGATTGGCTTGGGAACACAGCCGACTCTGTGGAATAGTCTGGAGAAGCTACAGCTTCCTCTTTTGCTGATGGTGGGGGAGTTAGATGCCAAATTTGTCATGATTAATCAGATGATGGCTCAGTCTTATCCCCAAGCTAGTTTGCAGATTGTGGAGGGAGCTGGACACAATGTTCATTTTGAATATCCCGCAAAGTTTCGCAAGCTGCTGAAACATTTTATTGCCAGCTCTTTATAATCCTTGATGTTGCTTTTTTGGGAGCAAGTAGTAACAAACAACAGAGAAAAAGACGATAGTCTGTTCTTTCCCCGCAATTTCCAACAAATAGCTAATTATGAGCGTTTTATTTTTATTTTGCTCTAACTGTACGGAAGACTTTATGGCTCGAATACGTTAAAATTGCCAGTAATATTACATAAGTATAAAAGTAAAAAATATACCTCTCTCCCTGAGTGATGTTTGCTGCCTATGGGTATACCCAGTTAGATCAAGGTTTCTGTTCACCAGACCGAGGAAATGCCAAAAACTATTTTTTTATCTACATATTAAATTAATTTATCTATTATGAATATCCAACCATCATTATCGTTGACGGGAGTATCGGCTAATGGTGCAGCAGCTAATACTATCCTGACGGACTTATTTAGGGATCTAGAAGCAGCCAAGACAGAAGCAGATGTCCTGCAAGCTGGAGTGAGGATTGTTTATCAAGCTCTGAAATGCGATCGCGCTGTGGTCTATAGTATGCAATCAGATTCTTTCTGCAAAATTGTGGCGGAAGCTGTAACCCCTGGCTATACCCAAATTTTAGGGAGGACAATTACAGATCCTTGTTTTGAAGTGGGGTATATCGAAAAGTATAGCAAGGGTCGAGTACGGGCTGTTAGTGATATTCGGAAATCGGGCATCAGTCCCTGTCACATTGAAACCTTAGAAAAAATTGATGTTAAATCAAATTTAGTTGTCCCCATTGTCCGTCAGGATAACTCTTTATATGGATTGCTGGTGATGCACCAATGTTCCAGTACCAGAGAGTGGCAACAGTCAGAAGTGGAGTTTGTTCTCCAGGTGTCTAGTTGGCTAGTGGAACAACTGGCTCGGCAGCAGAATTATCTGGCTTTAGAGTCACAAGTAGAAAACGCCAAGCAAAGTCGGCAACTAATGATTACCGCTGTACAGCAAATCCACCAAGGCATCAGTAGTCAGGAAGTTCTACAGACAGGAGCATTACAAGCCAAAACGATGATCAATTGCGATCGCGTGGTGGTGTATGGATTACAAGATAAGAATCTGGGGAAAATTGTCGCTGAAGTTACTGCCCCAGCCCTTGCGCCGATTTTAGGCAGCGTGATCAAAGATCCTTGTTTTGAATACCGTTACTTAGAACAATACCAAAGTGGTCGGGTTCGTTCAATTCCGAATATTTTTGAAGCAGGGATGAGCGACTGCTATGTCGAGAATTTAGCCAAGATTGGCGTTAGATCTAATTTGGTGGCACCGATTAATTGGGACAACGGCGAAATTTATGGTTTATTAGTAGCTCATCAATGCTTCGATTTTAAAGATTGGCACCCAGCCGAAATTGCCAACTTCAAGGAGATCGCGCTCCACACTGGATTAGCTTTATCCAAAGCGATCGTTAAAGAGCAATCTCACACCATTGAAACAGGACTACATCAGCTAAATCACGTTAAAGACACTGTTGCCCTGGCAAAGTCGAAGATCGAGCAAATTAAGCAACCGATGTATGATAGCGAAAAAATTTTAGTAGAAGTTAACAATCTCAACAAGCTGCTGGAGCGAGAAATTAATCAGATTAATCAAAATGCTTCGGCACAGACGCAAAAAGACACTAAATTAATTCAAATTATTGCCCGCAAATTAATTTCGATGACCTCGAAGCTGAGAAGTTCTCTGGGGACGGTAAATACTAGCGGGAATGAAGCCCAGCTATTTTTACATGAGGCGATCGACCATATTGATGGGAAAAAATCGGATATGATTGATTTTTAATCACATAATTCTTTTACATAATTATGTAGTTTTACTATAGTTTTTAAACACGGACTTTCTCTTTGAAAAAATAGTAGTACAATAATTTACAACTTGTCTAAAGAGATAATTTTATAAATAAAATCTGCTTTTATGAAACCAGAAGTATCGGTTATTATTCCTACTTATAATAGTGAACAATATATTGCCCAAGCACTAGAATCAGTTTTGACTCAGACCTATGGCAATTTGGAAGTGATCTTAATTGATGATGCTTCCCATGACTTAACAGTAGAAATTGCTCATAGTTTTCAGGATCGCCGACTCAAAATTTTTAGTAACAACCAAAATCGAGGTGTTAGCTATGGGCGAAACTTTGGTATTAGACAAGCTCAGGGTAAATGGATTGCCTTACTAGACTCAGACGACTGGTATGCTCCCCATAGACTAGAAAAGTTGATTGCTCTAGGGGAAGCCCAGGACGCAGATTTGATCGCGGATGATCTTTTGCTAATTAACGACTATCAAACAGAACATTGGAGTACTTTGTTGACGGAATGTCCACAAATGAAGTTCTCCGCTATAACTTTAATCGATGCGGTAAAATTTGTTACCAGCGATCGCCTTTCGACGATTAATGCCAAACGAACTTGGAGTTTGGGCTATACTAAACCCCTTATTAGAAGAGAATTTCTCCTCAAACATCAGCTTTGGTACGATGAAAATCTCCAGGTTGGGGAAGATTTTTCCTTATATTTGGAATGTCTTAGACAACAGGCAAAATTTTATTTGTCGGCGCAACCTTGGTATCACTATCGAACCAGAACAACATCTCTTTCTACCAGGAAGCCGACGGAATATCTAGCAGAATCTTGTGCCATCACTCAGACTTTTATTGATCGTGAACTGGATTCAGTCTCTGCCCCTGACGATACCTTGATCAAGGCCTTGGGAGAAAATTTGGCGATCTTTCAGAGGCGATTGGCTTTTTATAAACTACTAGAAAATATCCAAGAGCAAAAACTGTACACAGCGATCGTTCATTTGTTCGATAATCCCTGTATAGCGAGGGATCTCCTACGGAAATCAGGGATGCTATTGTTCAAGAAATTAATGACAATGCTTCCCACCGCAACGGAATCCACTGATAGTCAATCTCCAGGCTATAAGCAGCTCAAGGAATGTGTTCAGGAACTAGACTAAAATTTTAGAATTAATTATTTATTTTTATTTATAGATAAAATCTATCGTACTTATCGTATTCATTATATTTTCTCTAGCAACCTAAAAAAACTATAATAATCAGGCAAGACTTAACGATGCTGGAGAAACTATTATGGCGCGGATGTATTACGACGAGGATGCTAACCTAGATCTCTTAAAAGACAAGACGGTAGCAATTATTGGTTATGGTTCTCAGGGACACGCTCACGCACTTAACTTAAAAGATAGTGGTGTTAACGTCATTGTTGGTTTATATCCTGGAAGTAAATCCCAAGCCGTAGCTGAAGCAGACGGCTTAAAAGTTCATGCCGTAGCAGATGCAGCCAAGGCAGCAGATCTGATTATGATTCTGCTCCCAGATGAAGTCCAAAAACAAGTTTATACCGAACAGATTGCCCCTCATCTTACCGATGGCAAAATCTTAGCCTTTGCCCACGGGTTCAATATTCACTTCGGTCAAATTCTTCCTCCCCCAGGTGTAGACGTAATGATGGTCGCCCCCAAAGGCCCTGGACATCTAGTTAGACGTACCTATACCCAAGGACAAGGTGTGCCCTGCTTATTTGCAGTGTACCAAGATGCTACGGGTCAGGCGCGCGATCGCGCGATGGCTTATGCTAAAGGTGTTGGTGGTACTAGAGCAGGTATCCTCGAAACTTCCTTTAGAGAAGAAACTGAAACTGACTTATTCGGTGAACAGGCGGTACTTTGTGGCGGTCTGAGCGCTCTGATTAAGACAGGTTTTGAAACCCTCGTAGAAGCTGGTTATCAACCAGAGTTAGCTTATTTTGAATGTTTACATGAAGTTAAGCTGATTGTGGATTTGATTGTGGAAGGTGGTTTAGCCAAAATGCGTGACAGTATCTCCACCACAGCGGAATACGGCGACTACACCCGTGGCCCTAGAATTATCAATGAACACACCCGCGCTGAAATGCGTAAAATTCTGCGAGAAATTCAACAAGGAGATTTCGCCCGCGACTTTATCCTCGAAAACCAAGCTGGTAAACCAGGCTTTACCGCAACTCGTCGCTTGGAAGCAGAACATCCCATCGAAGAAGTAGGTAAAGATGTTCGCGCTCACTTTAGTTGGTTGAAGAATGCTTAATTAGTTATTAGCTCATGTTACGCGCCCATTGAATTGTGAAGGTTGGGAAAAGGGAAAGGGGAAAGGGGTTGATTGATCTGTTTTCATAACGAAGTGTATGCTAAAGCCCTAAAGGATTCCCTTCGGTCTCATTTGCGAAGCTACATGCGGCTTAAGCCTTTGTCCTTTAGGACTAGCTTCGCGTCGTCCCTTAGGGTAACTTACTTAAACTATCGATTTCTCCTT
>JBEANW010000425.1:0-5864 GCA_041165225.1 Cyanobacteriota bacterium
GTTTTCATAACGAAGTGTATCCTTTAGGATAACTTACTGAAACCATTTATTTTTCGTTGTTTTGCGTAACATCAGGAGTTAAGTTTTTAGTTCTTAGTCTTTAGTTTATAAATCATTAGCTCTTCCATTTCTTAGCTATAAGCATGATTGAAATTAATGTGGTCGAGTAAGTTAAAAGCTACGAGTAATACGAGTAATTGGGCCTGGCGCTGTTTTTGTGTCAGTGTCCTTTTTTTTCCGCTGTTTCCTGCCTTGGGAGCATTCGGACTAGTAATGGTTTTAGGGATAGTTTGGCGAGCTAGATATCCTGAAATTGTCAGTAGTTCCCTCAATCGAGCATTTGGCATCTTAGCTAGTTTATTGGTTCTCAGTTCAGCATTAGCCGAATATCCCTCCTCCGCCTGGTTAGGGTTGGCTAACTTCCTGCCCTATTTTGCTTTATTTATGGCTCTTAGGTGTCTAATTACCGAATCCAGACAACTCCGTCAATTATCTTGGCTACTTATACTTCCTTCCTTGCCAATAGTATTGCTTGGTTGGGGACAGTTATTCCTGGAGTGGGATACCCCTAGCCTCCTGGAAACAATTTTGGGTTGGGAGCTAGTTCCTGGGGGCGTTCCTGCGGGGAGAATGTCATCGGTGTTTAATTACACTAACTTTCTGGCAATTTATCTGGCGATCGCTTTTACCCTAACCTTGGGATTATGGTGGGAATCTTGGCAACACAAATCAATCAAGTTAAACAACAACTTAAGCAACAGGTTAAAAAATCAAACTTTATTCTCTCTCTACTTACTGACGCTGATTTTAGTAGCCGATATTAGTGGCTTAGTTCTGACTAGTTCTCGTAACGCCTGGGGCTTGGCTATATTAAGCTTTCTAGCTTATGCCCTGTACTTTGGGTGGAAATGGCTGTTATGGGGGGTTACTGGCACCGCTATGGCTATTCTGTGGGCTTCTTTCGCTCCCAACCTGGGAGGTAGACAATTACGTCAGCTAGTACCCACTTTTATTTGGATCAGACTATCCGACGAAGCATATCATCGCCCTGTAGCAACTTTGCGCCTGACTCAATGGCAGTTTTGTTGGGATTTAATCACCGAGCGTCCTATTTTTGGTTGGGGACTCCGCAACTTTACACCCCTTTACGAAGCCAAAATGAATCTTTGGCTTGGGCATCCCCACAACTTATTTTTGATGTTTGGTGCGGAAACAGGAAT
This sequence comes from Cyanobacteriota bacterium, assembly GCA_041165225.1. Lineage (GTDB taxonomy): Bacteria > Cyanobacteriota > Cyanobacteriia > Cyanobacteriales > Xenococcaceae > Waterburya. The sequence continues at coordinate 1,221 of JBEANW010000425.1, forward strand.
TATCTCTTTACTGTTATTTTTGGTAATTATCGCCATGATTATGTTTCAAGCTGCCAAGCTATGCCTAACTTGGTCTGGTGAAGCAGCTAATCCCATCTTTTTTAGCTATCTAGTGGCTTTTGCATCCTGCATTCTGTTTAATTTGGCAGATGTTACCATCTTTGATCTGCGCGTCAATACGATTATCTGGATACTCTTAGGGGCAATTAGCGGTGTAACTACTTCAGCATTAGCTAAAGCTGAAATCAACTAGTAGAGATTGGAGATAATATTTTTTTTAAAGCCATACTGTATGGATCTATAAAAATTAAATTATTTAAAATCTGACTCTAATGGAAATTCTGATTGTTGAGGATGAACAAGAAATCGCTCAGTTAATTGAGCAAGCTTTAACCAAAGAAAGTTTTTCCTGTCGTATTGCCAACGATGGATTAACGGCATTAGAAATATTCAAGCAACAACAACCCGATGTGGTCATTCTCGATCTGATGCTTCCTGGTTTAGATGGACTAGAAGTATGCACTCGTATCCGCCAGCAACCTTACGACAAAGATCCCTACATCATGATGCTGACTGCCAGAGGGGAAGAAATAGACCGAGTTATTGGACTTTCCACTGGAGCAGATGACTATTTAGTCAAACCCTTTAGCCCTAGAGAATTAGTCGCTAGAGTTCGCGCCTTACTCAGACGAAGCCTGCGCCACGGAGTACCAGAAGATAATTCCCAAACTTATCGCACGAAACATTTTGCTGTCGATTTAGATCAGCATGTAGCCACTAGGCACTTAGACTCCCAAGTCCCAGAAGAATTAGACCTCACAACCCTAGAATTCAATCTCCTGACGACTTTTCTCAGCTATCCTGGACGAGTTTGGAGTCGTACCCAACTAATCGATAAACTTTGGGGCAATGATTTTTTTGGGGATGAACGAGTGGTGGATACCCATATTAGAAGACTGCGGAAGAAAATCGAGCCAGATTCAGCCAATCCTACTTTTGTTAAAACCGTGGTTGGGGTTGGCTATAAGTTTGAAGATGACAATGAGCGATGAAAAGTAAACAAAATCAACGATATTTAAAATTTGGTTTTACTGTAATGTAATCATTACTTTGAATGTTTTGACTACCGCACCAACTCAGGTTAGTTAGCAAGTTCTGCTTCAATTGCCTGAATCAATTCCTCAGAAGTAGGGGTTACGCCACTGCCAAAGCGAGCTACCACTTCACCTTGTTTACTGATGAGAAACTTCTCAAAGTTCCAGGCGACATCCCCTTGGGGCTTCACAGAGTTGGCGAGGGTTTGATATAAAGGATGTTGTTCAGCACCTTTAGCATGTACTTTATCCATCATGTCAAAACTAACCCCATAGCTAGTTTCACAAAAATTAGCAATCTCGGCGTTCGTTCCAGGCTCTTGTGCGCCAAAATCATTACAGGGAAAGCCTAACACTCGTAAACCTTGGGGGCGGTAATCTTGGTTTAGCTGCTCTAATCCTTTGTATTGGGGAGTGTAGCCACAGTAAGAAGCGACATTGACAATTAGCAATACCTTACCCTGATAGTCAGCAAATGTTTCGGTTTTGCCTTCGATGTTTTTGACAGCTATGTCAGATATATTGCTCATATTTTACTAAAAAACTCGATTAATTAAAGATGTCAGATCGTACTCTATCATCCCTCGCTACTCAGGTGATCAAAGTTGGTAACTTATCCGTCAGGGTTGCCCCTGTCGCTGCTGATTTGACTCAAGATGTGGCGATAATGGTACAAGATTATCTCCAATCATTGCTGAAGCAACAAGAGACGGTCAGGATCATTTTAGCCACAGGTAATTCACAGCTAGACTTTTTAAAAGCGATTGGGCGTGGTCTTGGGGTTTATCCCCATGAACGACCCAATCAAGAAGCGATCGCCCAAGGACATCAACTAGATTGGTCAAGGATTATCTGCTTCCATCTCGATGAGTATCTAGGTATAGCTGCCGATCATCCTGGGAGTTTCCACTATTATTTGCATCACAAGGTAGAACAACCCCTTCAGCCAAGAAAATTTCATTACCTAGTAGGTGATGCCCTACAACCTTTAAGGGAATGCGATCGCTATCGCCATTTATTACAACAGCAGACCATTGATCTTTGTATGTTGGGCATTGGAGACAATGGTCACCTAGCTTTCAATGAACCTAGTGTGGCGGATTTTAACGATCCTCAACTAGTAAAGTTGGTTAAACTAGAAACCAAGACGCGACAACAGCAGGTAAACGGTGGTTACTTCCCTGATTTAGCTTCCGTACCCAACTATGCTTATACCTTAACAATTCCTGCAATTTGTGCAGCCAAGCGAGTTTTTTGTTTAGCAGGGGGGAGTCATAAGCAAGAGTTGGTCAGACAGACTTTAGAACATGCGATCACCCCTAATTTCCCGGCAACTATTTTACGCACTTTACCCCACGCCACTTTGTTTGCCGATCTTGATTCTTGTAGCGATCGCATTTGAATATCAAATAAATTTTGAGCAGTAGAGCGATCTCGCTACATTGAATAATCTGAGTCTAGTTCCCACAAACATATTATATTTATATGCCAACAGTTCTAAGAATAGGTGTGTATCGTTTTTATAGCCACGAACCAAACGAGCCTCCCCATATTCACATAGATAGAGATAATCTTTCGGCAAAAATATTGGATTTAGAGGTAAAGAGTTAAGAAAGCTAGAATTATTAGTAAGAGAATATCAACCCAAACTATTAGGGGCGTGGAATGAGTATTTCAGCAATTAGAGCCGATGAAAGAGTTCAAAATGTATATTTTACAGAAGATACTATTAGTGTCGATATTATGGATGGCAGAACTATTACTGTTCCTTTAGTTTGGTATCCCAAATTATTAGCAGCTAACCCCGAACAAAGGGAAAAATGGATAGTTTGCGGTGGTGGTTATGGTATCCACTGGTCAGAAATAGACGAGGACTTAAGTACAGAGGGACTATTACGAGGCGCACCAGCACCTCGCAGTCAGTTTCAAGCTACTAAAACAAACTGATCAGGCGATCGTATTTGAATGTCAAATAAATTTTGAGCAGTAGAGCGATCAATTGGTCGAATTTAGCCATGTAGATGAGTACTTTTGAGTACTTTAATTAGTCCTATTTAAAATTTTATCTAACGTGAAATTCTATATACCACTTTTTTATTCGGAAAAAGTAAAAAGACCTGATCGAAACTTTTTTCTCATGAGTATTTTGGGAGAAGATCTTATAGTCTTGCTTCTAGCTTTTACTTTTGTCAGCCATCATCCTGGAATTAATGCCCTGGGGTTGTTTCTGCTACAGCTTTCCTTTTGGTGCATCTATGAAATTGGTTATATAGAGAATGACATCATTGGCGAAAAGTTTGAAGATCAGGCCGTACTATCTTATAACTATAATTCTTCTCAATACTCGTTTCAATTGTGGCAACCCTGGATCTGGGCTTTTACACTTGCCATTTTTGGCATTATGCTACTTCATCAAGAAATCGCCCTCAAGGGAGTTTATCTTGGTACGATAATATCTGGTGAATATCATCAGGGATTATGGAAAATATCTGAAAACTTATGGTACTGGGGAGCTTTTTTATTAGTTTTAAGATACTTATTTCATATTTATAATCATCTCAACAAACAGAGTCGAGTTTGGTTTTATTTTCTCTTACAAGCTTGTCGCTACTGTGGCTATTTAGTTTTACTTACGACTAATACCATTGGGTTGATTTTGCTGATCAGCAAAGTTTTGATTCGTTCAATACAGTATATTTTATATCGCTATATGGGAGGCGAAAATGGTGACTGGCCAAAGGATTTTCCGCGCTACTTTTTTTTCTTATTGATTTATCTATTGATCTTAAGTGCGATCGCTCTTAACAATCGTGATATATCATTGATATTCAACTATCAAGTACTCGCCATCATTAGTTTTTGTTTGATTAGAGGGGGTAAACATTTTCAAAAAGTGTTCTCGCAATTTGTTCATGTTAGTCAAGATAGCTCCAATCAAATTGTTTAGTTTGCTAACACTAGTGGCTAGTGACTCATTACTTCTGACTATTAACCTTAATCAATTGTGATTCCAAAATTCGATTGAGCCACCCTGTTAGATATTTACGATTAGCTAGCTTTTCCTCCAGATCTTGGGTATCCAGAGGATGGGGAGCCAAGCCTTTAACCGCAGCAGTAGTCACACAAAACATCGATTTTTGGAAGCTTTCACAAATTTGCACGCGAATATCTCCCAGTCCCCGAACGCTGTTCGTTTCATAAAAATGGTGCAGATAATCTGGGAGGAAATGACGCATATCCTGCATTAACAAGGTGGGGGGAATGCCTGCTCCACCGATAGGCAGGGGATCTGCATAAAGCGCTCCGTAGTTAAACATGCCTAGATCATAGGGAATTTCGTAGGCTTGGGCATTATAGGAAACAGTCCCCGTAAAAGGAGTGCCACGGAAAAAGATGGCTTCGACGTAAGGAACCCCCGTGTCCATCAGAAAAGTTATGCCTGCGGATTTAGGTATAATATTATACTCCTGACCCCGTAGCTTAACCTGATAGATAATTGGGAGTGCTGCATCGGCGACTAAACCATCAAGCACAAACTGCACCACATCTG
>JBEANW010000426.1:0-3101 GCA_041165225.1 Cyanobacteriota bacterium
GCATTAAATTTGCCCCTAACAGGTTGGCTCGCAAATCCGTGAGACTCAGATCTGCTTGCATTAAATTTGCCCCATCTAGTCTTGCGCCTTTAAGATTAGAACGAGAAAAGTCTGCACCAACTAAATTAGCTCCTGCTAGATTAATCTTCTCTAGTTGGCAATCCGCCAAATCCTCATCTTCTAAATCTATCCCTGGAAAGTGCTTTTCTTGTCCTGCACGAATGATATCTACGGTCATTATTTGTGTTTATTTAATTAAAAAGAGAAATTTTATAGTCTAAGAAATATAGTCTAAGAAAGTGGTGTTTTGTTTTTATTCGCGTTATCAGAATCCACTAGCCACATTCCCGTCGCAATTTTGGGTCGATATGCTGATAACGTCATGCCCTGTTGCATGCCCATCACCAACAAGGATAAAGCATCTAGTAATTTGGGGTCATATCTTTTGCCAGCCAGGGCTTGACAGTCTGCTAGAGCTTGGGCAGAAGGATTTCTGTCGGTAGAATATTGTTTATAGGCTTTCATCTTTTGCTGAAAATCCGCCAGCAAACAGATAATCCGCGACTCTAAAGGAATCTGATCATAGGCTAATCCTGCGGGGATACCTGAACCATCCCAGGCTTCTCTTTGGTGGGTTAAAATCCCCGAAACTGCTTCTAATTGGGGCATAACTCGCAAGACAGAGGCTTTAGTCGCCGCTTTATTAGCTAAGGTTTCTGCTTCCACAGGCGATCGCTGCTCTCGTTTTTTGGTTACCCCAGGTAAACCTACTCGATGTAACAAACCAGATAAATATAATCTTTTTGCTTGCCAGGCAGGTAAATCCAGCAATTGGGACATTGCTTCCGCCATCGATGCGACTTCGGAGGCTGCCATCGGATTACTAACGTCCGTAGCGTCTAATAATTGAGCCATCCGCAGAAATGCCTGCATCTCGTTGGAAATAATATTTTCACTCAAATCTTTGAAACCTTTGAAATCGGCAGTCTGTTCTGGGGTATTTAATGTTTTATGGGAGTCCTGAAGATATTTAACCACCTGAGAAACCACTGCATCCAAGTCATCTCTTGGTCGAGTGGCGGATTCGGCAGTAATCTTGGCAACTTTCTTGGTCATTAACTCTGCTAATGAAGAATCGTATTTTTGGATGTGATCGATCGCCAAGGCAACGGTTTCTTTCACCAATGCGGGTTCAAAAGTCCAAAAGCCATAAAACTTCCGTTCTAAATCTGTTTTGGGTTGGTTGTTGCCATAGTCTACAGCGGATAATTCCTGGCACAGCACCATTGCCGTATAGGTAGGAGAGAGAATAATTAAGTGCCATTCTTCCGCCACAGGATCTTCTGGTTTTAGCTGCACCAGGGCAACATTTGCTTTCTGACTAGTGGGGTGGCTCTCAAATCCTGCATCAGCAGTTGCCATCAAAACCACCTGTTCTGACTTGTCCGCCAAATCCCTGTAACGGTCTGCTTCTTCCAGATACCATTTACCACGCTGAAATGCGGTGATCATCAAAGGCGCACCGTGGGAATCTAAGATGAAATCTTCCAAAGCATGACAAAGGGCAACCAAAGTATTTTTGTAGTAAACACCTAAGTTGAGGGGTCGTGCGCTATGGCGATGAGCCTCATCTAATCTTTGTAATATTGAACCTTCCAGCATAGTAGATAGATAGTTAGTTAGTTAGTTAAATTTTGGTGCGCTTGCCAAGGAAACACCTGGAGTTAATTTATAGGGAGTTTTTTATGGGTTTTTAAAGAGTGGCAGCAATTTTCTGCTGTTCTGATTTTACAGGAGCAGTCAAGGCTTCTTCTAGAGGCGCTTTACCTAACTTATTTTCGAGGATTTGCATTACTTCCCGTCCAAAGTCGTTAGGGTTCTGTTTCCAAGCTTGGAGACACACCTCACCGAAGAAAGAGCCAAAAGGTTCAGGATTCCAGAGGAGTTTTTTAGCCGTCCAAGGCATTAGACTCATGGGATTATATCCAGGTTTCAGTATTTGCTGTTCTAGGGCATATGCTTCTAAATGAGTATGGGGTTGTAAGCCAATAAAGAAAATTGCTGGCTCAACCTTATCTTGCCCAAAAATTGCTTCTAGCTCTCGATGATAAGCAATAGTTTGTCTAATTGTCTCGAAGGTTTCATCAATCACATTGAAGGAGTAATTGACTGACACCACATCATTAAACCCTGCCGTCTTCAGATCGCGACAATTTTGTAGGACTGTCCGCAGATTATACCCCATTCGCATCTTCCGCACTAGCTCTTGAGAACCACTGGTAATGCCAATTTCAAAGTAATTCATCCCTGTTTTGACCATTAGTTCCGCCAGTTCAGGAGTCAGATTATCAGCACGAATATAGGCTGCCCAATGAATGTCTTCCATCCCCGAATCAATGATTTTTTGGAGTAAGGCGATCGCATCAGGAATATATTTTTTGGCTGGGATAAACTGGGCATCGGTAAACCAGAAATTACGAATACCCCGCTCATAAAGCTGGCGCATCTCTTTGACTACCTCATCCGCAGGATTAATCCGTACCTGTTTTCCCTCGACTACGGTGTAAACGCAGTAGCAGCAGTTATGAGGGCAACCTCGTTTGGTTTGTACCCCCAGATAGAAATCGTTGTCCTGGAGGTAATAGTCAAATTCTGACCAAACTGTAGCGATATAATCGTAATTACAGGCGCTCTTTTCAATGGGACTAGGCCACTCATGAATCAATCTCTCCCTGATCTGATTTTCTCCCACTACATAGCAGCGCTCGCCGCGAAACTCTTGGTTATTCAGGAGCTTGGTTAATAACTGTTCCCCTTCCCCAACAGAAACAATTGTGCCATCAGGTAGTGACTTCTGTAACTGCTCATAAAATACGCTGACCGCGCCTCCCCCCACCACGGCTCTTGCTTCTGGATGATATTTCTTGGCTCTAGTCAAGCCTCGTTTGATCAGATTGTTATTGCGCCAAAGCTCTCCATAATAGGCAGATGCCACTTTAAATCCACCGAATGCCCCTCTTAAGCGAATCCAGGGGTTTTTACCATAGTAAAACTCAAAAGCATTTTGTAACGGATTGCCACCTCTCCCGCCAACGGGAGCA